>JBDTUW010000225.1:0-6715 GCA_040007555.1 Acidobacteriota bacterium
CGCGCGGCAGACTGTCTTCTTACCTGCGAGTTATTGACGACGCTCAAGTGGTGCAGCTTATCGTCAAAAACACGGACGGTAAACGGATCAAATCCGTAGATTGGGATTTTGCGTTTCCGCGCTACGAAGAAGGGCAACTTTTGTCGCGTTACGATGTGTCGAGCAATGTCGAGATCAAACCCGGCGCCAGAAAGACACTCAAACACAAGCTACCGCCCGGCGCGAAGAGATGCGAAGTGGTTAAAGTTGTTCGGGACGAAAAGCAGACGGAGAGAGTTGATACCTTTGAAGCTGTTTGTGGGCAGGGCTTCAACGATCCATCGCTGCAAGGGCAGAAGCAGCAGACGATATCCATCAAACGAATCATCTATGCCGATGGAACACTCTGGACGCCGCAGTGATGATAAGCGAGTCTTGACCCGTGGGCATTCGAGAGGATCGTGGTTAGACAGCCACCCGGCCGATCCAGCATGAGGGCAGCCAGGTGGCTGCCCTCATGCTGGCCCACGTCTCGCAACTCGGAAAGGCTCACCCAAAGTTCAGGAGATAATCTTTCGCGAAGGGCGAGGAGACAGGGTCGGCAGTCGACTCTCGTCTGACTTCGCGTTTTCGGGTGGGACTGTTCTGATCTTTGTTCAACACAACTGGAGACCGCATGAAAATGAAGTGTCTGGCTGTCGCTGCGGGGTTGCTCGGCATCCTTGTCGCAGGCACGGGCGTCCTCGCAGTTCAAGAGGGTGCGAGACAAGTGCCCCGTCAACCAGTGGCGGACAATCCAGCCGCGCTAACCCGTGAAGGCGAGGACCAGCAGAAAGCGCTAAAGATAGCTGACGGCGTCTTCCAGGCCATTGGCTTCGGAAACACGTTCATGGTCTGCACGGCTGAGGGAAACGTCATCATCGACACCTCGAGTCCGCTTCCTGCCGAACGTCATCGCCGATTGCTCAAGGCCGAGAACGCAGGTCCCATCAAGTACATTATTCTGACACACGGCCACGGCGATCACACCGGCGGCTTAAGACTCTGGAAGGAGGCAGGTACTCAGATCATTGCGCAGCAGGAGCATCGCGAGTTCATGAATTATCTGGTGCGTCTCGCTGGATTCTTCGCCGAGCGCAATGCTGCACAGTTTTCGCGGCCAAGGCCACCAACTGGTCCCTGGCGCGGAAATCAGGGAGCGACGATTGAGCCGACGGTTCTCTTCGACGAGAAGTATGAATTTACTCTCGGCGCGCTCAAATTCGAGGTGTATCACACTCCAGGAGAGACGCCGGATCACGCGACTGTGTGGATACCTCAATTAAAGGCGGCGTTTGTAGGCGACAACTATTATGAATCGTTCCCGAACATCTACACGCTTCGCGGAACAAAGCCGCGATGGGCGCTCGACTACGTCGCCTCGCTCGATCGGGTCCTGGCTCTCAAACCCGAGATCGTCATTCCTAGTCACGGACGCGCGATATACGGCAACGCGGAGATTGTTCACCGTGTCACGCGCTACCGCGACGCCATTCAGTATGTGCACGATGAGACTGTCAAGGGAATGAACGCCGGCAAGGATATCTTCACGCTCATGCGCGAGATCAAGTTACCATCTGCGCTCGACATTGGTGAAAGTTACGGAAAGCTTAGCTGGTCAGTTCGCGGGATATACGAGGGTTACGCAGGCTGGTTTGACCTCAACCCGGCGACGATGTACGAAGTTCCCGCCTCAGCAATCTATCCGGATCTGGTGAAGGGCGCGGGAGGTGTGGATGCGGTGGTCCGGCTGGCTGTAGCACGGCTGGAGTCTCGACAGCCGGTTGAAGCGCTTCACCTGACGGAAGTCGCCCTGACCGCCGAACCAAAGAATCGCGTCGCGCTTGAGACGAGATTGAAGTCGCTCGAGACCCTGCTCAGCCAGTGCCGGAATAGTAACGAACGCGGGTGGCTGGACTACAGCATCAGGAACACCAGGGAAAGGCTGGGCGCGGTTCGCTAAACATGCAAGGCCTGCCAACGACAGCACGAACAAGAACGGATTGCAGGGATAGCAAGGGCCCGAAGGACTGCAAGGACTCTACCAAGAGGAGGCGCGGCAATTACATCTCATCAGGGATTCCGTTTCTACTGTCCCTGCAGTCCCTTTTGTCCAGCTGTCGCTCAGCGAATTGGCGTTCCCCATTCGACGGTTTTTCGCAGCACCGGTTTGACGATCTTGCCGCCCGGGTTTCTGGGTAAAGGATCGCTTCTCAGAATGAGGTATTGCGGCACCTTGAAATCGGCGAGATTTTCTCTCGCGAAGGCGAGTATTTCCGCCGCGGTCACCTCTGCCCCTGGCCGGGTCACAATCACCGCACCCACCTTTTCTCCCATCACGAGATCCGCAACGCCAATTACCGCAACTTCGAATACCGAAGGGTGAGCCGCGAGCGCATTCTCAACCTCGACACAGTAAACATTCTCGCCGCCACGGTTGATCATATCCTTCTTACGGTCGACGATATAAACAAATCCCTCATCGCTGATTCGTGCCATATCGCCTGTGTGCAGCCAGCCGTTTACAAAGGCGGCTTGAGTGGCCTCAGGCTTATTCCAATACCCCTTGACGATATTAGGACCACGGACCAGTAACTCGCCGACTCCAGTCTCGGCGTCGGGCTCGAGCAAATCGAGATCGACCACGGGAGCGGGAAAGCCCACGGAATCGGCGTTGGTACTCGAGTACTCGTGCGGCAGAAACGTCGAGACCGATGAGGTTTCAGTCAGACCAAATCCGTTGCCAACGCGCGCTTTCGGGTACGCTGCCATCAACCTCAGAACGAGTTCGGGCGCGATTGGGGCACCGCCATAAAACACAAAGCGAACGTGACTGACATCCAGATCCTTGAATTGCGGCTGATTAATCGCCAGCCAATGAATTGCCGGAACCGAGGTAACTGAGTCCGTGCGCTCTGCAACTATGGCATCGAGAAATCCCTGCACCGTAAACGCCGGCAGGATCACGGTTGTCCCGCCGCAGCTTGTCGCGAAGAGCAACTGACTATTGCAGCCGGTGACGTGGAAGAGCGGTACCGAGACGAGCGTCCTGATCCGGTCATCTTTTGACAGCGGGCCAATCCGATGGCAATTCTCGACATTCGTCAGGAAGTTGGCGTGAGTCGTCATCGCGCCTTTGGGGAATCCCGTTGTCCCGCTGGTATAGAAGATGGCCGACACGTCTTCCGCATCGATACCTTCAGCCACAAAGGGAGGACCATCCAGCAGGCTCTCGCCCGGCCGGAATGAATAGCTTGAACCGGAATCGCCGAGGACGTACTCGACTTCAGGGGGGGCGAATCGGGTGTTGACTGGCACGGCAATGGCACCAGACAGCTGAATACCGAAGAAAGCAAGGCACCAGTCCAGGCCGTTGCCAAGTTGGATGGCCACGCGATCGCCGCGGCCAATATTCATCGCGTGCAGACCCCCAGCGACCCTCGCGGCCCGCTCCCAGAGGCTCGTGTAATCGATACGCTCCCCGCCAATCTCAACGATGGCCTCACCCTTGGGATACCGCGCGACGGTTAGCCCCAGCATCTCGACGAGTGAACCCGCCAGATTGTCGTACCGTGCAATGCCGTCTGGGCCGCGCTTCACACCGCTTTTGTCGAAGGGCTCAATCATATGATTCCTGGCAGTCGTAACTAATCACTCAGGTCTGGCAGTCAGGTCTGGCGGTCCGGTCTGGCAGTCAGCTTTGGGGGGCAGTTAGTCTTAACGGCTCGGATGTTGGGCGTCGTTTTCAGCAAACCGCCGATGGCCAACTTCGCGATTTCCGATGCCACTTGATCAGGAGTCAGGCGACCCTGAGGATGGTACCACCTGGCAAGCCAGTGGATCATTCCGAGCAGGCTAAAGGTAGCCGTCGTGACATCTATTTCACTCAGCTTCCCTTCCTGTTTGAGCTCAAGCAGCGTTTCACGGACGAGATCGACGTATGCTCGCTTACGCTGATTGATTCTGAGGCGGTGTGCAGGCGTCAGCCCTGCAGTTTCCTCCACGACGATAGTCACGGGATTGCTGCCCTCGCGAATGCTCCGGCTCGTGATCAGGCGCACATGGCTGTCGATGATCGCCCCAAGTCTCTGCTCCGCATCAACAATCTCGCGCGCCGGGAAGATCACCTCGCGGTCGAGGGCGTCCAACCCGAAGTTCATTACTCTAAAAAGAAGGTCCTTCTTGCCCGGAATATGATGGTAGACCCCCGCCTTGGTAATTCCCAACGCGTCGGCAATGTCATTCATCGAGGTGGCGTCAAAACCCTTTTCACAAATTATCTGCGCCGCCACGCGATAGATGTAGTCCAATCTATCAGGTTCGGCGGAACGGATTTTCACGGCTGTGCGCATAGGAGTCCTGGGTTCTCTCATTGCTGCCCGCGACTAATCGTCTCTCTCATTCTCTATGTGACCCCGCGCGCCGTGCGCCGGAGTCTTCAGCTCGGGCGGTTCTTGCGGCGCGGTCCGGCGCGAGCGAATGCCAACATGATTGCTACGATCAACGAGACAGCCATGACCTCTTCATTGCTTTCTCCTCTCGGCTCGGGTCTACCCCTGGGAGGCTACGGCGCCGCTGCTCAGCGCGAGGCGGTCGGCGAACTCTTTGTCAGGGTCTGTTCGAACCACGCGACCATCGCCGCGCTTGCCCGCTTTGCGTCCTCATCACGAAACCCGTGGCCCGCGCCCTCGATAATGATGAACTGAGTCTTGACGTTGCTCTTGAGAAACGCGTCGTAGATGATCTTGCTGTTGACGATTGGCACCAGATCATCTTTATCGCCGTGAATCAGCAGCGTCGGCGGATCATCGGATGAGACATGGACGATCGGAGAGAAATCGGCAGCTTTTTCCTTCTCAAAGTTGAGCGCAGGAAATCGCTCTGGCTTCCCGTCAGCCGGCGGTGCGGGATGAGCGCCTCGCGCCAATGGACGGAGGTCGACTGGGGGAAAATAGGCTACAACCGACGCGACGCGATCGCTTTCTCTCATGAATGGTTCCTTCGCGCCTGGGTCGCCTGCATCCGATGCCGTGCCAAGAACGAGTGAAAGATGGCCGCCAGCGCTGCCACCGAACACGCCGAGGCGATTTGGATCGATTCCCCAGCGAGTGGCGTTGAAACGAATGAACCGGACGGCGCGCCGTACATCCGACACGATCTCAGGAATGAAGTATTTCGGGCTGCTTCCGTGCCGAACGGGGATCACAGTAAATCCCTTGTCCAGTAGGTCCTTGAACCGCTCACCCATCTGGTCTGGCGGCGCATACGTCGAGACCCACCCTCCGCTCACCATAAATAGGACGGCGGCGCCGTTTGGTTTCACTTTCGGTTTGATGACATCAAATGTTAGGGCGAGGCCGTCCTTATGGCCGTAAACTACGTCGGGAAATATCTCCACATCGGCGGCACTCACCATCTTGAATGATGAAAGCACCAGCAGTAAAAGAACGAACATCATTGCGCGCGAAGCTTTCTGCATCGGTTTCTCCTTATTGGATCACTTATCTTGCATCACTCATGCGCGAGGAAGCCGCCTTCTGAGGGCGAGCCCCGCACGCAGGGCGATTTCTAAATCATACGAATTGGCCAGTAATCTAGGGACGGGCGGAAGCCGTCTCTGGTTGCGTGAAACTCCGGTGTCGATTCCCTGTTGCTTTACCGGGCGAAACACCTTTGACGGGCCCCATAGATATGGTTTGACCCTGGTGGTCGACGGCGACCATTAACCGCGGACAACTGACAACGTCCCCTCCTCGTCAATACCGCCGATAGGTGCCCTTGATCGGTACCTGCTCAATCCCAGGCCTGCTGAAGTCACAAATGCCCGCTTGGAAAGCCGCGGTCATCCGGGCTTTCTGTGCGGGTGTAAATGACACCTTGTACTCAGTGTAGTCGAAGGGCTTCAAGCGGCACTTGACGATGTCGTTCGTCAGCGGTGCGCCTGCGACCATTCGCGGTTCGCTATGCACCGGGTAGAGCGTGTTGCAGGTTCCCTTGCCGTCGAAGGTCGCCATCTCGATGATCTTCTTTCCGCTCCCATCCCAACAGGCGTCGGTTGCCTCTGCCGGCTTGTTCCGCACGACCTTGGCTGTCGAAAGGGGCGCCGGATCCGCGGCGAGATTGTCGAGCCATTTGTTCATCGTGTCTATGGAAAGCGAAGACAGGTCAACTCCACCAGTTTGAGTTCGCTCCCGTGCAGGCGCAACCCATATCACTTGATTGTCGGATCGGCCATTTGCGCGCTGCAGCCGGGCTCGGATAGTGAGATCGCGGTGTCGGTCGTGGATATCCCCAATCGCATCGGTATATGACCTTGAATTGAGGATCGGCACATTTGCGAGGCCACCTCCACCGGAACTCATGAGCCCGCTTTCGTAGAGAGCGCGCATCGCAACCGGATCTCCGGTGCTGCGCTTCTCAACGAAGTTGCCATCGATATCATTCCCACCGATCTTCTCATTAAGCTCAAGAAACTCATCGACCGAAATCGCGCCACTATTGAGCGCCCCAACGCCATACTGCAATCCAATATTGTCCTGTGGCTTGCGCGCGAAACCGGTCTTTGGGTCACGCCCGTAAATGTTCACGCGCATCTCCTGCATCGTGCACCGCGCGCCCTTTGGATTCTTCACTGGATCGTAGACCTTACTTCCGTCGTTGAGCGCACAACCGCGAGCATTTGTCGCCGTCAGAACCG
>JBDTUW010000226.1:0-6690 GCA_040007555.1 Acidobacteriota bacterium
GGTCCCTTGTCGGGACCACCGAGCGAGCGGGACGATTATCGCCCATGAAGCGAGCATAGACGGCGTTGACGTTGCCCCATAGACCGATATCGGAGATGTAGATCGTCGTCTTCAGAATACGACTCAGATCGCTTCCCGCCGCGATGACGATGCGTTCGAGATTCTCGAGCACAAGCTGGGTTTGTTCTTCGATTGGCCCGGTTCGTTTTTCCCCGGTGGCGGCATCGATCGCGAGCTGTCCGGAAACAAAAACCAGGCCGCCATGGACGATTGCCTGAGAGTAGTGGCCGCCCGGAGCAGGTGCCTCCGCAGTAAACACTGTTAGAATATCCATCGTAATGCTCCTCGCCGTTCTGTTCTAGCCCGTGCGCTCAAGGATGGAGCGCGCACAAATCTGGCCGCTGCGAACTGCGCCTTCGATCGTCGCCGGGAGGCCGGTTTGAGTCCAGTCTCCGGCGAGAAAAAAGTTGCTCATCGGCGTTTGCTGTGGAGGTCGAAGTCGTGCCACGCCGACGGTGTGCGAAATAGTCGCTTCATGTTCACGAACGACAAACGAATGCAGCAGCCGGGCTTGTCGCGCTGACGGAAAGAAGCGCCTCACCTCCTGATCGCCCAGCTGGATGAGCTCGTCTTTTGTCAGCCGCGACACCGCATGAGCGCCGCTGATAACCAGGGCGAGATGCTGCCGCTGCGACTGCTTGCCCGAAATCGCATTCTTGTTAAACACCCAATCCACTCTTGAGTCCTGGAGGCCGGCAAACTCGAGCGTAGTTACCTCGCGGTCGTACCAAAGGTTGATCGAAACTATGGGAGAACTCCGAAAGGCCCCGAGGTCGCGAAATCCCTTCCATGAACTTGTCACCTCATCCGGAAGCATTCGAGCCAGGGCGCCCGGTGGAACGGCGCTGGTTACCGACCGGCCTTCCAGCCGCTCCCCACCGCGCAAGACCACCGTCGTTGCCCGGTCCCGGGAGAAGTCGATCCGCTCGACGTCGGCATTGAGACGAACCGTGCCACCGCGCCCCTCGATAAACCTTGCGGCATCGCGGGTATAGAGATCGCTCAAGCCGACGCGCGAGATGACAATCTGCGAGTCGCTGTAGGTGGTGAGGAAGGCGTCGTGAATGACTCGAACGAACATGTCGGCTGAAGCCCGCGCTGGCGACTCATTGAGCGTCGCCAGCGCCAAGGGATCCCAGAATCGCTCCTGTATTCGCCGAGACTGTCCCAAACCGCTCAGCCACTCCCGGACTGTCACATCTGCAAGTTCTTCATACCGACCATTCTGCGCTGCCAGTCCAACCCTGAGAGCCGCAAGCCGGTCGGTCCATCGAAGTGAGCTAAGCCGCGCAAGTCCGGCGAGCAAATGCATAGGTGCCGGGAGTTTTGGACAGCTGAATGTGGCAGAGCCCGCCGTCGGGTGCAGAAACTCGACACGCGTCCGCTTCTGGAATTTCAGATTTCCGCTCGCTCCGATCCGCTTCAGAAAGCCAATCGTGTCATGGTAGCAGCCCATCAACAGATGCTGACCGTTATCGATCGTATCGCCCGTGGTGCGGTCAGTGAAGGAGTACGCTCGTCCGCCGAGAAACGAGCGCCGTTCGAGCAGAATAACCTCGCGATTATGGGTTGCAAGCTCCACTGCTGCTGCCAGTCCGGAGAAGCCCCCGCCGATGATCAGATCATGCATCAGTGTCAGGAATTGTGGAGGCCGATTGAGGCGGTGCGCGATCGTGCCCATTCGCTAAACGCGATGAGAAACCGCTCTGGTCGATGCAGACGGATATCCTTGTGAAAGACGTCGTAGTCGACGTGCTCAATGCGTTCCAGAAGGCGGAAGTAAATCCGTCCCATGGTGATCGCTGCAACCATCGTCGGGCGGTCGGCTGTCGGCAGTGCAGTGGCTGCCTTGTGGTAGTACTCTCGGGCTCTGTCGCACTCAAACTCCATGAGGCTATGGAATTGGTCATTGACGACTGCGGATTCGAGGTCACGCTCTGAATAACCGAAATGGCGCAGGTCCTCCTGGGGCAGGTAGATTCTCCCCCGATCAGAGTCTTCCTTCAGGTCCCGCAGAATGTTGGTCAATTGGAGCGCGATGCCAAGGTTGATCGCATAGTCCCGGGTCTCGTCGTGTTGATAAGTGAATATTTCGATACACATCAAACCTGTGATCGAGGCGACCCGATAGCAGTATTGATACAAATCGTCAAAGGTCTCATAGCGGTTTTTGTAGAGGTCCATCTCACAGCCGGCGATGAGTTCGATGAAGTACTCCTTCGGCATGGGAAAGCGCTCGAGGGTTCGTTGCAGACGCCTTGTCACCGATCGCGTCGGTCGTCCGTTGTAACAGGCTTCGATCTCCGCGCGCCATTCCTGCAGTTGTGAGATCGGATCGACCGGAGCTTCTGCCGGGCCGTCGGAATCCGTCGTCATCTCGTCAACGACGTCATCGACAGCGCGGCAGAAGCTGTAGACGTCAATTATCGCTTCTCGCTTTTGAGCCGGAAGGAAGAGGAACGAATAGAAGAAGTTCGACTGGATCGTTCGCGCGAGGTCTCGGCGGAATCCCCTGGTTCGCTCGCGCAACCTCCAGGGAGTGAAGGATACAGAATTGTGAGCCGCTGGTTTCATGAGTTACAACCGCCGTCAGAGTCTATTGAATAGTGCCTTCGCAAGCAAACCGACTTGATCGGTCTTGTCAATCACCGGACGGCGGCTGAGGGTATCGAAACCCTGCGCTTCGAGTCTTTCGAGGATGCGCATCCCGCAAAGCCAAGTCAGCCGAAGCTCATAACGCAGCCGCCCCGTAACCATCTCACAGAGTGGGCGGCCCTTCGCGAACAACTCCCTGGTCAACCGAATGTGCTCGGCCAGCATCCCGGCGTACTCCGGCGAGAATCGTCCGGCACGAATGTCGTTCTCCGTTACTCCCCATCTATTCATCGCATCCAGGGGCAGGTAGATTCGATCCTTCGCGACATCTACCGACACATCCTGCCAGAAATTGGCCAGTTGCAGCGCGGTGCAGATTGAGTCCGAGTGCTCATCCAGCTCGCGGGCTCGATAGCCGAAGACGAGCAGGATGAGGCGGCCGATCGGATTGGCGGATCTTCGGCAATAGTCGACCAATTCGCTGAAATCCGAGTATCGTTTCTTGATGACATCCTGCTTGAACGCTGACAACAGGTCTTCGAGAAGAGAGACCGGGATATCAAGGTCTCTAATGGTAGCCGCCATTGCGACAAAAACAGGATTGAGCGGCTCGTCGACGGTGCACGTGTGTAACTGTGCTTCCCAGTCCTCAAGTGCCCGCAGCCGCTCAACGGGTGTGATCGGTTTGTCGTAGCCCTCGTCGGCGTAATCATCGGCGATACGGGCGAAGGAGTAGATAGCCCAGACATAGCGTCGCTTAGCCCTTGGAACGAGCAGAGACCCGACTGGGAAATTCTCGTAGTGGGCGCGGGTGAGGCGTTCGCAATGGGAAAACGCCTCCTGAACCCGTATCAAATCAGGGAGGGCAGAGAGGGGTTGCGGCGTTTTCGTCAGTGGCGGCATCGCGACGGAGTAGTGGTGCTTGAAATCGAGTTTGCGACTTGGACGTATCCGTCGCCGGGAATGTCGATAACTTCACCGGTCGTTGCGTCCAGGGGCACCGGGCGTCTTGTGAAGAAATGACGGAGGGCCGGATTCGCCATCTGCGAACCCAGCCCTCGTACCCTGATGCTTTTTCAAACGTGATTATGGTCGCGACGGTCGGGATGCGCCGGAGCTGCCTCCACCAGAGTCGCCGCGAGACGCGCCCGCGCTGACTGAGACCGGTGCACTCGGCGCTGAAACCGAGCTGCCCGACGAAGAGGGACTCGATGAGGCACCGCGATCGATCGCGCTGAACGGCGAGTCAGACGATGAGGCGTTGCGAACCGCGCGTCCCTCCATCTCTCTCCGTACTGGTGTTCGCTCGCTACCCGCAATGATACGCGAAGGCGTTGACCCGCCGCCGCCCCCACCGCCTGAATTGCCGCCGCCACCACCCCAATATTGCGGATATCCGTAGTAGGAATATCCATAGGGGAAGTAGTAGTAGTAGTCGGAATAGCGACGAAAGTACGGAAACCCGTATGGAGAATATGCGAGGTTGGTTCCAGGGATAAACGTATAGCAGTTGAAGAACGGGTCAAAATACCAGCCGAGCGACATCGAGCCGTTCATCAGTGACTGCGACCGACGCAGCGCATGCGAATTGGCGGCCATCAGAGTCTGCGCCCGGTTGAAGCTCCAGAGATCGAAGTCATCGGCATTCGCGTCCTTATCGATCTTGTTCACCAATGGCTTGTTCACCAATGGCTTGTTCACCAATGGACCGGTCGATGTACTGGACGCGCCGAGGTCGATCATCTTGCCTCTACCAACCTTGGTCACATTTCTGGAAAGCGCTTGTTCAAGGTTGCCGAGGAAAACCTCTCCCTGACGCACTGAGATTTTGGTGCCACCCCCAGCGGCGTCGATCCGCTGGAGCCCTTCCTTCGCAACCGAAACCGGGCCGTTTGCGGTATCCAGCTGAATCGCCGTGCCCTTGGTCATCTGAGCCGTCTCAATAATGACGCTACCTTTAACGAGCGCGAAACGTGGCTCCTGAAGCGAGGTGCGTACTGCACGGACCTCGGTGTTCTCGGCGAGTCGGAGATATGAGCCGGGAGTGAGCAGAATTTCGGCGTGCGCCCCGGCCTGAGTGATCAGCAGATCACCGTCATTCATCTGCGTGCCGAGGGAAGCTCGACCCCGGTCAGCTTCGCCGTTCTCCTGTCGCTGGATGAGCACTTTGCCTTCAACGCGATTGATAAACCCAGCCCTCGTCGAAATCAAATATTGAGCATTGACAGTCTGGCTCGTACTGAGCAAGAGAGCCGCTGAAAAGAAACCAACCGAGACTGAACTTAGCAGCCGACCTTGATTCGCCAACTTCATATGCGCCTCCTGCGACTGGGTAGCCTTCACTCTCAAAATTCAAGACTTGCCGTCTTCAATAGCTGTCCTTGATTGTACTCCTCAAAGGTTGAGGTGAAAAGGACAAAGCACTCGCCTCGTACTCGTTTGCTAGTCCAGGGCCGCCACATGTGTGCGGATGGTCTGCCCAAGGGTTTCGAGGTTGTAGCCCCCTTCGAGGCAGGAGACGAGCCGGCCCTCGCCCGTCGAACGCGCCACCTCCTTGAGGCTGCGAGTCATTCGTTCGAAATCCTCATCCCTCAGCATCAAATGACCTAGCGGGTCGGCGATATGCGCATCGAATCCGGCCGAGATCAGCACCAGGTCCGGCGAGAAACTCTTCATAACCCGTTCCAGGCCTTCGTCAAACGCGCGCAGGTAAAGTTCGCCTGGTGTCGCCGCAGCGAGTGGGACGTTGAGAGTGTAGCCTTCGCCCGCACGGCTGCCGCGCTCGTCAGTCGTTCCCGTCCCCGGATACCACGGGAACTGATGCAAGCTGAGATAAAAGACCGAAGGGTCCTCGTAGAAGATATCCTGAGTGCCGTTGCCATGGTGAACATCAAAGTCGACCACCAGGACATTCTTGATCTGCGGATATGTTGCCTGTGCATATCTTGCGGCAATTGCCACATTGTTGAACAGACAGAACCCCATCGCCCCGCCTGCGGTTGCGTGATGGCCCGGCGGGCGACAGGCGACGAAAGCGCTGCCAGCTTCGCCCCTCAGCACAGCGTCGACTGCACGGCAGGCGCCACCAGCCGCAAGTCGGGCTACTTCCGCAGAGTAGCGGCATGTCACCGTGTCCTGGTCGAGGGACGACCGGTCGCGATTGGCCGTCTCTTCGACGCGGCTCATGGCGCTCACCGAATGGCACCGGAGAATGTCTTCGTCACCGGCCGGACGGGGTGGCAGCTTGACGAGGCTTGCCCACAGTTCATGATCCTCGAGCAATCCTCCGACGGTGGCGAGATATCTCTCACGTCGTTCAGGGTGCTGCCCGGTGTCGTGCTTGAGGAAGTTGTCGGAGAAGATAAGCGCGCTCGACATGGGCTGATAATAGGCAGCGACAACAAAAGAAGCAATGAAGGTTATTGGCGCACCGTCTCGCGACAGCCCGGAGGTCAAAGGCATTGCTCTTGCTTCGCGCTTGAGGTGTAATGCTTCACGGAGAATGAGAATGATGAAACCGAAACGAATCCTGGTGCCGCTCACGCTGATTCTTTCCGCGGGGCTTCTGTTTGGCTGTACTGAAGGCGGGAAAATCAGTTCCCCTTCGTCGCCAAGTCCGTCACCGACCGCGAGCCCGACCGTGACCGAGGCCATGGCTTCTGCAGCCGATGATCTCTCACGCGCCCTGAGTGAACTTCGCAGTCGAAACATAAGAGGCTCGCTGGAGCTTGTGGATCGGTCGATCGCGTCGTTGAAGACCGCGGCCATTGGCGCTTCGGCGGCATCGCGCACAGCCATCGAAGACGCCCTCAAGAAGCTTGAATCGACGCGGGAAATGATCGCCAGGAGCGACACGAAGGCCGAGGAGACTCTGGCGAAAGTTGAGAAGAGTGTCTCCGGACTTGTTGACTCGGTCTCGTCCATGGTCGGCGAAGCCCGGCAGGGTGCAGCACGCGCCATCGGTCAGGCAGCCGATCGAGTGAAGGAGGCGGTGGGGGCGCCCAGTCCGACTCCATCTCCCAGGAAACGTTGATG
>JBDTUW010000227.1:0-6669 GCA_040007555.1 Acidobacteriota bacterium
GTTGGATTGGATGTTCAATATTCGTCCCACGGACGATGTACTCGACGTTGGCTGCGGCTCAGGCGTTTTCAGCGATGCGTTGGCCTAGAGAGGCGCCAATGTCACTGGAATCGATGCGAACGAAGATGGTATCAGGGACGCAGAGAGAAGCACCGCAATTGAGCCTTCCTGCAGCGCCACCTTCCGACTTGCCGATGCGAACCGTCAGCTCGATTTCGAGGAGGGTACATTTGATGCGATCATCTCGATCGACGCGATCAATCATCTTGAAGACCGCCTCTCAGTGCTTCGCGAGTTTCATCGCGTGCTGAAGCCTGCTGGGCGTCTGCTCTTCACCGATCCGATTACGGTCACCGGAATTCTGACCAGAGACGAAATCGCGACGCGGAGTCAGATCGGTCCGATGAACTTTACGCCCCTCGGCGAGAACGAGAAATTGCTGCAAAGCGCTGGTTTCGAGGTTCGGCGGGTTCAGGACGTCACCGCCAACGCGGCGATAACTTCGGGACGGCGACGCGATGCGAGAGAGAAATACCGGGCCGAACTCGTCCAGATCGAGGGTGAGCCGACGTTCTCAGACATTCAGCGTTTTCTCACCGTGGCGCATCAACTGTCGAGTGAGCGTCGGCTCTCCCGTTTGGTTTTTCTGGCTGTCAAAACCTGAGGATTCAAACTGCCGTCGAATCGTGATATGTTCGCCGACAAAGAGTCACCAACTAAGATTCGGGAGCACCAGAAGCATATGCTGTTAGAAGGTAAGAATGGTCTGATCGTCGGCGTTGCAAACAAGCACAGCATCGCGTGGGCGATCGCTGACGCCGCAGCGCGCGAGGGAGCCCGGCTCGTTTTCAACTATCAAAATGAACGCTTGCGAGAGAATGTCGAGGGACTTATCGCGGAAGTGCCAGGCGCCAGTGCATTCGCGTGCGATGCTTCAGATGACACCCAGATTGCTGACCTCATGAAGCACGTCGAGAATGAGGTTGGTCAACTGGACTTTCTCGTTCACTCGATCGCGTATGCGCCGCGCGAAGAGCTGGTCGGTGAATTTGTTGATACGTCACGAAGCGGCTTCGCCATGACCATGGACGTGAGTGTATTTTCATTGGTGGCTCTGACGCGCGCAGCGCTGCCGATTCTTCGCGAAGGAGCGTCGATCGTTACCCTGACCTATCTTGGGGGCCAGAGGGTGGTACCGAGATATAACGTCATGGGGGTCGCGAAGGCAGCTCTCGAGTCTGCCGTACGTTATCTTGCCAATGACCTTGGCCCGCGGGGAATTAGAGTAAATGCGATCTCGGCTGGTCCGATCAGGACCCTCGCCGCACGCGGGGTTTCGGGAATCAGCAAGATGGTGGATCAACACCGGTTGGTGGCGCCATTAAGACGGGCAACTGAGCAGGCTGAAGTGGGAGATACTGGCTTGTTTTTGATCAGCCATCTTTCACGTGGGATTACTGGTGAGGTAATCTTTGTGGATGGCGGATATCACGTCCTCGGAACGCTCGCACCGCTGCCTTAGGCAAGCTGATGCGGCAATCTCAGCCCAATCGTTTAGTTCCGGTGTCTGAAGGTGATCCGACCCTTGGTCAGGTCGTAAGGTGTGAGCTCGACCGTGACTCGGTCGCCAACGAGGACTTTGATGAAGTTCTTTCGCATCTTGCCAGAAAGATGAGCCGTCAGTTGATGGCTTCTTTGAGAGAGTGTCACGCCGACGATGAAGGTCGCGTTGGGCAGCTTCTCGACGATCTTCCCTTCCAACTCGATCATATCTTCTTTCATTCTTCGAATTCTCCTTTGGGTCTTTGTAGAGGCGCGTCAAGCAAGGGGGGACACGCCAAAAAAATGCAGCCAGGTCAGGGGCGCGGCAATTCCTTTGTCACATCCGCGCTCCGGCGAGATGAGGCAAACGCATCGCCCAGCGCCAGAACCCGTTTCAGCTCTTTGCCTGCAAGCCCGAAAAACAGCGCCATTTGTCTTAATTGCTCTGGCCCCGCGTATTCAGTTGGCGAGCAGAACCGATCGATCACCGGGGTGAAATCCACGCATCGCATCTTTTTGGGAATCGTTCGACCGTTTTTGCACCGGCCATCGCTCTCTTGCAATACGCAGAATTCACACAGCGTCATCGGCCTCACCTCGTCGGGCGAATGTTCGGTACCCAAGGGGAAGTCTTCCTCCCTCGACACGAGTCTCCGGTTAGATTACCAGCGCGAGCCGAACTTGTTGCAGGTCCTCCGGCAACTCAACACGCGGCACGCAGAGGCCGCGGGAGGGACCAGTTGGCTGGTTCCTCCTCGGACACAAAGAGCTCTTCAGGCCTGCGCCCGTCCGTGTATCAGCCGCCGAATCCGGTCGGAAAAAAGAACATCGATCTTCTGCGCCTCGATGACCGCGGTGACCTCGCCCAATCCGAAGGTCGGATGCATCATCGTCTGCCCCTTGCGGTAGGTGCGCGATGAATCGTAGCTGGCGCTCTCTCTGGTCAGCGCACGTTCGCCGCTGACCGCCTTGCTGCTCTTGAAAGCGCTCCGAGTACCACACTGCGGACAGCTGACACGCGAAATGTGCCCTCTGACATTGAGCAGCGCGACGACGTGTCCGCGCTCCTCACCGCATACTGCACACAGCTTCTCGACCCGATCGCCAACAGCATATTGATGCTTCTCGGTCGTGGTTTCTTTTCTTCCTGCAGTCTTCATAAATCGCCCTCACGAATTGCCTGCCCACGCCGCTTAGCCGCGCGATATTACCGACTAGCTCGGCGCGGGCGAAACGAGCGCAGCCCGACACTGGCCCGCGTATTGAGAGATCTCACTGGCCGCGTTGAAGGTCCAAAGGAGGCGTGTCCGCCGAAATCGGGCAGGACAACGCGTTCGATGGTTTGGCCCGTCAGGCGTTCGATGGCGCGCATCGATAATTCCTCGACTGGCGTCACCAGGGTGATTGCCTGACCAGGATTCCCCGCCCGTCCGGTGCGGCCAATTCGATGAACGTAGTCTTCGGGTGCTGCCGGTACGTCATAATTGATAACGTGTGAAATCGAATCAACATCGATTCCCCGTGCCGCTATATCCGTGGCGACAAGAACGCAGTGACGCCCGTCTTTGAATCCACGAAGCGCAGCCTCACGCTGCGGTTGCGTTCTGTCTGCGTGAATCCGGTTGACCTGCAGCTCCTTCGAAGCAAGGATGTGCGACAGGCGCTCGGCTCCGCGACGGGTTCGCGTAAAAACCAAAACACGCGAATAACCATCGCGCTCGAGCAAGTGCACGAGCAGCGCAGTCTTTGATTCGCGGGAAACCGGGTAGGCGGTCTGCTCCACCGTGATCGCTGCCTGTCCGCGCGGACTAGCCTCGATTAGTTTTGGCGATTGCATGGTTGAGCGAGCAAGATCTTCAATCGCGGGAGACATGGTCGCGGAAAAGAGCAGAGTCTGCCTCTTTGCCGGTAACTTTGCGAGAACCTGGCGAATCGTCGGCCAGAATCCCATGTCGAGCATCCGGTCGGCCTCATCGAGGACGAGAACCTCGACGCGCGAAAGGTCAATCGACGCGCGCTCAAGGTGGTCCATCAGACGGCCCGGCGTCGCAATTACAACTCCTGGCTGTCGTCGCAAACTGTCCAGCTGACGGTTGATGCTGACACCCCCGAGAAGCGTGGCCGATCGAATACGTCTCTCAGGGTCGAGCTCAACCAGGTTGACAGCGATCTGAGATGCCAGCTCCCGAGTCGGGACAATTATCAAGACGCGAACGCCCGCACGCGGTATCGCGGAAAGTCTTTGGATGATTGGCAGCAGAAATGCTGCGGTCTTGCCGGTGCCGGTCTCAGCGCATCCAATCAGATCGGCGCCATTTAATATTACTGGGATAGCTTGTCGTTGAATCGGTGTAGGTTCAGTATATCCAAGAGACTCGCAACCCTGCACAAGCGCAGAATCAAGCCCCAAGTTCGAAAAACTCATTCATTTCCTTCTCGCGCAACACTCATTTCAATACGGTGTGCGCTCTTTTGTTTGTGAAGCGCCCCGGCAGGAACAAGTCCCGCCGGGAACGCCTCGATAAAGGCTGCCTCCAGGCTCAATGCCAGATTATCTGACCTGAACCTAGTAGCGCGAACGTCCGCCGCCGCCACCACCACCGAAGCCGCCGCGTCCGCCGCCGCCGCCACCACTACGACCACCGCCGAAACCGCCGCCGCCACGATTCTCGCGGGGCTTGGCTTCGTTGACAGTCAGACTGCGACCATGGACTTCCTTGCCGTTAAACTGAGCGATTGCTGCCTGTCCTTCTTCTTTCGAAGACATTTCAACAAAGCCGAAACCGCGTGAACGACCAGTGTCGCGATCTTCCACAACCGAAGCTGATTCGACCGTGCCGGCCTGTGCAAATAGTTCCTGCAACTCCTCGCTTGAGGTCTGAAATGCGAGGTTGCCGACATAGAGTTTCATTGACATGTAGATGTACCTTTCCTCTCTGGGGAGGGGTTAAGAGAAGCTTCGAATTAAAGTGGCTTCGGTGAACGGTAGCAGCGAAGGCTTGCTTTCGGATGCCCTGACGAGCAGCTTCTGAAGTTGGAATTAGCCTGCTCTCGAACCATCCATAACGCCGCCGCTATTACTTAGAGGCAGAGGCGCATCACCGTCGATGCGCGAGAGAAGGAGTAACCAGCCTGTATACTGCCTTAGTTTGTCAATTATTGCAAGATGCAGATGCCCGTGCGGTGGGTCACTTTGGCCACAGCCATCCTCACCCTGCCAAACCCGTTCAGGACGCTCGACCGCACCCCATCACGGCTACCGGATGCCAATGACCGAACTGTCAGTGCCCCCCTCGTTCGTGGCTCTCGCCAATCAGTGACGTTCCCGCTAAATCTCAGCCGCAGTGGCGGAATTCTGTTTGGCAGGTCAACGACCAAAAGCGTTGTCGTGGCAGTCTTCAACAAGCTATGACTTAATTACGGTTAAGAGGTGTTCGCGTAGGCGGCGCTCCGTCAGTTCCTCGCCCAACCGGCCGTTCCGGATCGAATACCAGAGGGCTCCGTGCCCCGCATTTGACCTGAGGATCAACTCCTCGACTGGCTTTGCGCTGAGGATCGGGCTGGTACTGAGACTAATCCGGCCGCGGGCCAAGCCCTGATCCGGCACGAAACCATCAGCGGGCGTCCGCGGCCAGCCCACTTCGATAGTCAAAGTCGAGCCGCGATAACGAATGCCGACGCGCTCTCCAACCATCACCGAGCGCCCAACCTCAAAACGCCAGTCCTGGCGACCGAGGGTCAATTCATGGCCCTGTTCCAGGCACAACCGGCTCAACGTCTCAAAAACCCAGACCTTTCCGCGCTCGCGAATCAGATCGTTCGCCGCACGCAGTGCAACATAATCGGGAGAAAAGTCTTCCTCGGTCATAACGGGTGAGAGCGGGCTGGAGATTGACAACCTATCCACTGGCTCTCAGATATCATGCCGATGCACAAGCGCTTTGTGCATCGTCACTTCGTCGGCATATTCGAGGTCACTTCCAACCGGAACCCCCATCGCGATCCGCGTCACCCTGACACCCAACGGCTTGAGCAGCCTCCCCAGGTAGTTGGCTGTCGCCTCCCCTTCAGTATTGGGATTGGTCGCGAGAATGATTTCCTTCACTTCGCACTCGCCATCGGTGTTGGGTCGAAGCCGCTCTATCAGGTTCCTGATTCGCAGCTCTTCCGGACCAATTCCACGAATGGGTGAGAGCGAGCCATGCAGGACGTGATAAAGGCCGTGATATTCGCGGGTCCGCTCGATGGCGACGAGGTTGTAGGGTTCCTCAATAACGCAGATTAAGGATCGATCACGCGTCGAACTCGCACAGTAACGGCACGGATCGGTGTCGGTAAGATTGTTGCAGATCGAGCAGAAAATGATCCTGGCTTTGACGTCTCGGATCGCCTCTGCGAGTCGCTCGGCCTCATCCACTGAAACCTTAAGCAGGTGAAATGCGAGCCTCTGCGCTGATTTGTGACCAATCCCAGGCAGCCTCTTAAATTCATCGATGAGGCGGGTTACCGGCTCAGCGTAGTCGAGCATAACTTTACCAGGCTCGCCGTTGCTCGAGGCAACGACGTTGGCGGCTAAGACAAACCGGGAATCTTCAGACCACCAAGGGCGCTGCCCAGCCGGTTCTGCATCGCCTCATCAACTTTCCGACCGCACTCATTCACGGCAGCTACAATCATATCCTGGAGCATCTCGACGTCGCCGGCCACTTCAGGATCAATCGTCAGTGAGAGCACTTCCTTCGACCCATTCATCTCCACTTTGACGATCCCACCGCCCGCCGTCGCGCTGACGCGCATCGAGGACATCTCGCGCGCCATATCCTCTTGCATTTTCTGGGCCTGCTTCATCATATCCTGCAGGTTCATACCTCCCGGCAGCTTCATCTCTTCCAGCTCCTCTCAATTGTCATCTTGCGGATGCATCATAGCATGCGCAGGGACCTCTGATTTTGGATTTTAGATTTTGGATTTTTGATTGCCGGAAGGATTCATAGATAAAGATTGCCGGAAGGCTTCATTGGTAAAGATTGAGGGCGATTTCGGATATCCAAAACAATCCACAATCTATCAATTCTTCCAGTCTTCCAGTCTTCCAGTCTTCCAGTCTTCCAGTCTTCCAGTCTTCCA
>JBDTUW010000228.1:0-6621 GCA_040007555.1 Acidobacteriota bacterium
ATTGGTAATCTCGTCTCGCAGACATTCCATCGTGATTTCGTTACTCCGCGCCACAATAACAGCCCGCTCAATCCCGGACTCGAGCTCGCGGACGTTGCCGGGCCAGTTGTAGCGCTCCAGAGCGCTCAGGACCTCTGCCGATAGATGCTCGGTGATGCTCCGCGCATTCTCTTCGTTGTACTTGCGAATGAAATGCTGGGCGAGAGGAAGGATGTCTTCGCGCCTGTTCCTCAGTGGAGGTAACTGAATGTTGATGACATTCAAGCGGTAAAAAAGGTCTTCGCGGAAGTCCCCGGACTTCACCGCACGCTGCAGATCGGTATTCGTGGCAGCGATGATTCTGACGTCGACGCGTCGCGGTTGAGTGTCTCCGAGCGGGGTAAACTCACGTTCCTGAATTACCCGAAGCAGACGTGCCTGCGTCTCCATCGGTATCGTGCTGATCTCATCCAGAAAGATCGAACCCGCGTCAGCAACTTCAAAAAGACCCTTCTTTGCGCTGACGGCGCCGGTAAACGCACCCTTGGTGTGTCCAAAAAGTTCCGACTCGAGTAGCTCCGAAGGTATGTTGCTGCAATTGACGGCTACAAACTGCCCGGATTCCGCGCGTGGACTTGAGAAGTGAATGGTTCGGGCGACTACCTCCTTGCCGGTTCCGGATTCCCCAGTAATCAGTACTGTTGTCCGAGCGGGAGCGACCTGTTCAATCAGATCGTAAACTTCGCGCATCGAGAGGGAGTTCCCGACGATCTGCCGACGGTCGGAAGATGTCCGCAACGTGCGGCGCAGTACACGCCGCTCCTCATCACCGCGGCGACGCGCAATCCCGGCGGCAACCATGCGGAGAATCTGTTCATTGTCGAACGGTTTCCGGATGCATTTGAAGGCGCCCAACTCGAGTGCGGCAATCGCAGTGTCGAAGGTCGCGTAAGCCGTGATCATGATAACCACGGATTCACGGTCGACCTTGAGAATCTCCTCCAGCGTACGCAAACCACCGATTCCGGGCATCGAGACGTCCAGGAGAATGGCGTCGTAAGTACGCTCGTTCAGCTTGAGAAGCCCCTCCTCTCCAGTTTTCGCGAGGTCGACGCGATAGCCCTCTTGAGAGAGAAGGCTCTCAAGTACTTCGCGCATAATCTCCTCATCATCCGCGACGAGGATGTTGCCTTTTTTCGCCATAGAAAGAGATTCTAACACCGCTTTGCAGATTGCAAGCTCTTCTCCTGACAGATAAGGAGGGTCTTCGGGGCAATCACCTAAACGTGTATAATGAGGCGACCCCACGGGCTTATTGTTCAACGGTCTGACGCCTGGCCTGATGCCGCGTGATGGAGGAGGAGAAGTTATGTTGCAGCAGGGAATTTGTCGATCGATCGCAACCAGGGGCCTCTTCGTGGCGTGTTTTACCTTATCCGTCAACGTCGGCTGGGCGCAGAATCCCCCACAACCTCCGACTCCCAAGCCGGCCACGCCGCAGACAACACCGAAGCCCAAATCCGGACCGGAACGCCAGGGCGCGCAAGCGGATCAACAGCCACAAGGAACGGTTGGAGAATCTATCGTCATCCCCACCGAGCTGGTGGTTCTCGATGTCAGCGTTGTCGATCAGAACAACACTCCGGTTTTCTCCCTGACAAAGGAAGATTTTTCCGTCTTCGAGGATAAGGTCAAACAGGAACTGGAAACCCTCAGCCGTGAGGAGGTGCCGCTCAGTTTTGGCGTTGTCATAGATACTTCGGGAAGTATGAGATCGAAGCTGCAGACCGTGACCGATGCCGGTTTGAGCCTGATCAAGGAGATGCGACCAGACGACGAGGCATTCGTTGCGGAATTCAAGGACAGGCCCGAACTCGTCCTCGACTTCTCGAAGGATAAACGCGAACTTGAGGAGGCACTTGGAGAACTCTATACCAGCGGCGGCACCTCGTTGCTGGACGCGATCATCGCGACTGCCGATTATGCTCACGAAAAAGGTAAACAAAGACGCAAGGCCCTGATCGTCATCACCGATGGACTGGACAAGAACAGCTCCGTTAAGGAGAAAGAGGTGATGGAGGCGATGAAAGAGGATGAAGTTCAGGTCTACCTCGTCGGCTTCATCAACGAGGACGAACCCGCCGGCGTTTTTGGCCGGTCACCCGCGAAACGCGCGAAAGAGCTGCTTACCCGTTTGGCAGAGGACTCCGGTGGCCGCGCGTTCTTCCCGAAGGAAGCAAGCGAAATGGGCGCCATTGCCGCTCAGATCGCGAAGGATATGCGCACGCAGTATGTTCTAAGCTACTCGCCCTCGAACGCTGTACGCGATGGCAAGTTCCGTACCGTCAAGGTGACTGCTGCTCCGAAGGATGGCCGGAAGCTGTTTGCCCGAACGCGGCAGGGCTATTACGCGAAGGGCGACCGGGATCAGGAAGGCGGGCCGAAGCGATCACCCAAAGGCTAACCCAACAATAATGATCGAGACTCTCGTCCTCAACCGCGAGTCCAGGGTTTTTTCCAAAACTTGCGCCATCACGGATATCCACGCCGTCCGCAACGAGCCGGGAAATCTGGTTTGGGTCGATGTCAGCGATCCAACAAGCCAGGATTTCGACGACTTGGCGCGCGAGTTCAGCTTTCACCCTCTGGCAATCGAAGACTGTCGCCATCTGCATCAGCGACCGAAAGTCGAGGAGTATCAGGGCTACTACTTCATCGTCCTCTATGACGCCTCGCTCTCCAAGGACCAGCAGCTTGAGCTCCGCGAGCTGAATATCTTTCTTGGCTCAAACTATCTGGTGACGGTACATAGCGAGCCGATTCGCGCCGTATCGATGGCCGAACGGCTCTGGCGCGAGTGGACAGATCTTGCGGATCGCGGGACCGGCCTTCTCGCATATCTCCTGATTGATGCGGTTGTCGATGACTACATGCCCGTCCTCGACACGATCTCAGAGAGGCTGGATGAGATCGAAGATCAGATCTTCGAGGATCTTCGGCCGGAATCGCTACAGGAGATATTTCGGATCAAGAAGCAACTGCTCTTCCTGCGGCGCGCGGTGACGCCTCTCCGAGACGTCTTCAACACTCTGCTCAGAAGGGAACAGCAGATATTCTCACGCGAGACGTCGGTTTATTTCCAGGACGTATTTGATCATTTGATCCGGATTGCGGACACCATCGATACGCTTCGCGACTTACTCGGATCGACGATGGATGCTTATCTATCGATTTCGGGCAATCGAATGAATATGGTCATGAAGCGTCTGACCGCCATCTCCACGCTGCTCATGTCCGTGACGCTGATTGCAGGCATTTATGGTATGAACTTCGCCTATATGCCTGAACTCGGCTTCCGTTATGGGTACGTTGGATCACTGGCATCGATGCTTATCGTCGCCTTGATCCTATATTTGTATTTCCGACGGATTAAGTGGTTGTAGAAGCGCCATGACCAGAAACCGTAGGGCGAGGAAGGTCCGCAGAATGATTAAGGGCGGGCTGGATCGTCTGGCTTCACGACAAGCGCCGACGGCCGTTGCACCGAACGGGCAGAGTTTGCGCAACGTCTCAGGCGAGACAGATGTCCCGGCTCACCTGCGCGAGGACGGGGACGATCGCGCCTGGTTTCGCCTGGGCTCGATCATGACGGCGATTCTTGTGTCGGGAGTCGTCTGGATTACGATAGTGGCCTGGCTTGTCTCGCAGCTGCCCGAAAAGTGATCCGGAAGGCTGTCGAACAGTCTGTCTCAGTGGGAAGACGGCTGACGCCTCAATTCTTGAGCAGCTCTCGCGCGATCACCAGCCGTTGCACCTCGCTTGTTCCTTCACCGATGGTACAAATCTTCGCATCTCGCCAGAATTTCTCCGGGGGATAGTCTTTGATGTAGCCGTATCCACCGTGAATCTGAATCGATTCCTCGCAGGCTTTGACGGCGATTTCGGACGCGAAGAGCTTTGCCATCGCGGATTCCTTCGTGGTGATCTTCTTTCGATCCTTGAGGCATGCCGCCCTCATCGTCAGCAGGCGAGCAGCGTCAATCTGGGTCGCCATGTCCGCCAACTTGAACTGAATCGCCTCAAACTCTGCGATGGGTTTTCCAAACTGGACCCGTTCCTTTGAGTACTTGAGCGCAGATTCGTAGGCTCCCTGAGCGGTCCCCACCGCAAGAGCCGCAATCGAAATGCGGCCACCGTCGAGGACCTGCATGGCATTGACGAAGCCGCGGCCACGTTCACCGATGATCTGTTGCCTCGGCACGAAGCAATCCTCGAAGGTGATGGAGGCTGTCTCTGATGCCCGCACGCCCAGCTTGTTCTCCTTCTTCCCGGCCAGGAATCCAGGTGTCCCGCGCTCGATCACAAATGCACTGATTCCGCGGGAGCGCATTTCACGATCCGTGATCGCCAGGACGACGCAAATGTCACTCGATACTCCGTGAGTGATAAAGTTCTTGCTGCCATTGATGACCCAACCATCTCCCCGGCGCACCGCCGTCGTCCGCATCGCTGACGCATCCGAACCCGATGACGGCTCGGTCAGAGCCCATGATCCCAGCTTTTCCCCCTTCGCCAACGGAGTCACATACTCCACTTTCTGCTCGCGGCTTCCGTATTGCAGGAGATGGTTTGAGCAAAGCGAATTGTGGGCAGCGATCGAGAGCCCGATCGAGGGGTCGACTCGCGCCAGTTCCTCGATGATCAGTGCGTACTCAACATACCCCAGCCCCGCACCACCAAATTCCTCCGGAACGATGACGCCGGTCAGCCCAAGCTGCCCCATTTGCTGGAAGAGTTCCTTGGGGAAATGCTGCTTCTCATCCCACTCGGCGACGTGTGGGCTGATCTCGGCCTCGGCAAACTCGCGAACAGAGCGCCTGATCGCTTCCTGTTCGTCGGTTAAATTGAAGTCAAGCGGCATATCAATTCCTCCGAGGCGTCAGTTAGCAGCCTTCCTGACCACATCCATCATGGTGGTTGGCAAATCAGTCTTAATCGCATCTACCCCCAGCAATGTCATCGCCCTGGCAATTGCCGGCAGATCAACCGTCCAAACCCATACCTCAACCCCCGCCTTGTGAGCGAGATCGACAAGCTCCCACGAAAGCTTCTTATAGGACACCGAGATCGAATGAGGTTTAAAGGCCAGCACTTTCTTCAGGGATTCTTCGTACGGCAGTGACGAATCATATCCCGGATTGATATGTAGCTTGAGGTTTGGCCCCAGCGCAGCTCGTAGTTTCTGGGCGGTGGCCACGTCAGGCGGCTCAAGCACGACGCGGTCGAGAGCCGGTGAGCCACGAAGGATTTCGATCGTCTTGTCGACGAGTTCGTCGAAACGGGCAGCGCGTTTGATCTCGATGTTGAGCAGACCGGCGGATACTTCCTTGAGGGCTTCGGCGAGAGTTGGTACGCGGCGCCCTCCCCGGTCATCGCCAACCGGAGCGAGTGTCCGTGACGACACCTCGGCATAAGTCATGTCCGAGATCAAAGGGGACGAGGCATCGGTTTTGAGCCCCTCGACCCGGCCGAGGCGGTCGTCATGGTAAATGACGACGACACCGTCACGGGTGAGTCGGATATCGGTTTCTATGCCAGCGGCGCCCAGCCTGACTGCACGCTGGAAGGCCTGGATCGTGTTTTCGGTTGATTCTCGTGCGCCCCCGCGATGGGCGATGATCAGGGGTACGCCTCCAGCGCGCTGCGCCTGCGCCCACGCAGGCGATGTGGCGAGTAGGATCAGGAAAACGGCTTTTAGCGATCTTTGCATCTTATCTCCAGCGCAGGTGGTATTAAGCTTTATGAGCTTACCTTGGTTCGAGGCTTTTCCCGAGCATTTTCCAGCACTCGGAGAATACCATTGGCCGGACTTCTGGCAAACTGGAGTGGCGGGAGGCACGCGATGTGGAGCCTCGAGATTCAGTCTGGGAGCGGTATTCGACAATCCCTGGATTTCTCGGGAACGGCATCGATTTGTGAATAGGAAGTCTCACGCGAAGGCCGCGAAGGTCGCGAAAGACGCGAAGGAAGGCAGTGATTGCTGTTAGCGCTTTCTTTTATGTATTCCTTCTTCGCGTCATTAGCGACTTTCGCTTGAGTCTTCATGTTACCAAACCGGAGTGTCATTAAGGACCCGAACTCGCAGATGGCGAATGGCTAAACAGAGCCGCCATCCTCCTCTTTCAACGTATTTTGCGCGTTCGCGCCATTCGCGTGAGATAATCTTCTTCAAGTGAGGCGCGTCTTTGCAATCCCTCGGGCACCCGTAAGAACGCGCCCCAGCTTGACACTACAAGCAATGGTTTGTTATGTTTGCGCTTCTGTGGAGTGCAGGCTCGTAGCTCAGGGGTAGAGCACTACCTTGACACGGTAGGGGTCAGCGGTTCAAATCCGCTCGAGCCTATCACAGTTTGTTTGTCTGAAGTTCGACGTCAGCTCCAGAAGTGCTGTCCCTCCGTGAGGAGGAAAAAGAACTCGAACGGGCGTTGATCCCTTTGCCGTTCGTGCTTCTGATGGCCGCTGACGTAGGGCCTTACCCGATAGCCTCCGGCTGATGGGATCGTCCTTTTCCAGATTCAGACTTCCGTCCCGGATGGTCGGTGACGCATTTTCTGAATCAGGGTAGGGCTTCATTGAACCAGT
>JBDTUW010000229.1:0-6595 GCA_040007555.1 Acidobacteriota bacterium
GATCGAGAGCCCGAGGGCGTTCCAGAGTTCAACCTTCAGGTTGTGCTCCAACCGCCGTCATTTGAACGAAACCCGAAGGATGAACTCTGAAACGCCCTCAGGATGTCGTCCTTCAACTTGGTGTCGCCGGAGGCGACTAATTCAGTAGCCGGTGGCAACGCCCCGGAACGGCAACGTTCAAGATGCCGACTCCGAAGGCGTCCCAAGCACCGCGAGCCACTGCACCACACAGACAGGGGCAGAAGAGCATTGATCTCCCACACGCTTGATCGCTTCTTCAAAATCTCCGAGAGTGGCTCCTCCGTTCGGACTGAGATCAACGCGGGATTGACGACCTTCCTGACGATGGCCTATATCATCGTCGTCAACCCAACGATTCTCAGCGATGCTGGCGTCCCATTCTCCGGTGCCCTCTTCGCCACCTGCGTTGCCGCTGCCATCGGCACGCTGCTCATGGGGCTGCTTTCCAACTATCCATTCGCGCTGGCGCCCGGCATGGGCATCAATGCCTACTTCGCCTATACCGTCGTCCTCTCGATGAAATACGACTGGCGCGTCGCCCTGGGTGCCGTCTTCATTTCTGGTCTTGTCTTTGTTGTCCTGACGCTGGTACGGGTCCGTGCGCTGATTGTCGACGCGATTCCCTTAACCCTTAAGACCGCAGTCGCCGCGGGAATCGGCCTCTTTATCGCATTCATCGGCCTGAAGAATGCGGGGGCCATCGTCGCCTCACCAGCGACCTTTGTCACCATAGGCAAGATCACCTCCCTTCCCGTAGTGCTGGCATTACTTGGACTTGTAGTCACCGGTGCGCTGATGGCCCGGGGCTTCAAGAGCGGAATGATCGTCGGCATCATCGCTGTCTCCGTCGCCGCCATTGCGCTTGGTATTAGCGCTTGGCCCCAGGGTTTCATACAGCGGCCGGATTGGCATTCGACTGTCTTTCAGCTGGATATCCCAGGCGCGCTGAGACTCGGGATTCTCGATGTTATTTTTGTCTTCCTGTTTGTAGATATGTTCGACACGATCGGTTCGCTGGTGGGTCTCGGAAGGCAGGCTGGCATGCTCGCTCCGGACGGACGGTTACCGAGGATCAATCGCGCGCTCTTTGCCGATGCAGCCGCGACGGTGAGTGGAGCGGTACTCGGCACGTCGACCGTGACGACCTATGTCGAGAGTGCCACTGGCGTCGCCCAGGGTGGCCGAACGGGACTGACGTCGGTGGTTGTGGCGGTGCTTTTCCTGCTCGCGACGTTCTTCTCGCCTTTGGCGAGTTCGGTTCCGTCAATTGCAACAGCGCCTGCACTGGTGATTGTCGGCATGCTCATGATCCACGCGACGCAAGAGATAAAATGGACCGATTTGACGGAGGGTATTCCTGCATTTGTGACAATGATTGCGATGCCACTTACGTTCTCCATCGCCAACGGACTGGCGCTGGGATTCATTCTCTATCCGCTGCTGAAATTGCTCACCGGTCGTTGGCGGGAAGCCAGTCCGCTGGTCTACGCGCTTGCAGTGCTATTTGTGTTGCGCTTTGCCTATCTCGGCGCTGGCTGACGTAAATACCATGAGTGCACCGCCGAAACGGTGATCCATCCTGCGGCAAATCCTCCCAGTACGTCAGACGGCCAGTGAGCATCCAGGTAGACACGACTGAGACCGATCCCAAACACCAGGACGGCCGCGACAACGCGGAAGAGCCACCGACGCTTCGGAAATATTTCCGACAACAGGATGGCCGTGCAGCCGTAGACTGCGGTTGAGATCATGGCGTGTCCGCTGGGGTAGCTGTAGCTGGCAGGGTCGATGATGAGCGCGGACAGTTGCGGACGGGAGCGTGCGAAGAGAAATTTGAGACCGTTGTTGATGGCGAATGCGAGAGCCAGGGTGATCAGGAGAGCGACGGCAGGGCGGCGGCGTTTGCTGAGTCTGATGAGGATGATGGCAAAGACAGCAGTGGCGAGCAAGATCGCTTCAGTGTCGCCAAAATGGGTGATGGCGAACATCGCTTTGTCGAGGAGAGGGCGACCCTGACCTTGCCGCTGTATCCACTCAGCGACGCGCTGATCATAGCTGAGTCCGCGGTCGGCAGCGATGAGGACCGAGATCGCAGAAAGGGAAACAATGGCGGCAATATCCATGAGTTGCCATGGACGAATTCTCCATTTCCACCGGAGGTCTCGCATTTGCCAGCTATCTTGATTTTGGATTTTGGATTTTGGATTGAGGAAGAATATCCATCCCAATCCCAAATCCAAAATCCGCCCCCAATCCCAAATCCAAAATCAAAAATCCAAAATCAGGTGATGCTCCCGCCATCGATCGTGATCACTTCACCGATCATATAGCTGTTTCTGTCTGAGACGAGAAATGCTGCGAACTCTGCCAGTTCTTCTGGATGGCCACGTCGCCCCTTCGCGCACCAGAATTTGTGCATCTCCAGCAACCGCTCCGGCAACGCATCCGACAGATCCGTGTCAAAGATGCCCGCGGCAATCGCATTCACGGTCACGCCAAACGGAGCCGCTTCACGAGAGAGGCATTTCGTAAAGCCGATGACCGCTGCCTTTGATGTCGCATAGTGAACCGCCGTTGGCAGTGCACGGAGCGCGCCAATACTGCTCAGATTGAGGATGTTCCCGGAGCGCTGTCGCAGCATCTGTTTGAACACCGGTTTGGTGACATTGAAGAGACCGTTGACGTTGGTTTCGATGACCTCATCCCAGGCGCGCTCTGTCATGGTCGCGAAGTTGTCGCCGCGGTTGATCGCTGCATTGTTCACGAGGATATCGATCTTCCCGAATTCTGCGATCACCTGGCGAACCATCTTGTTGATGCCCGGTCTATCCGTGACGGATACTTTGAAGGATTTTCCGCGCCGGCCGAACGACTCAATCTTATCGACTGTCGCAGCCGCGCGGTCATCGCTGACGTTGTAGTTGAAAGCGACGTCGGCGCCTTCGCGCGCAAATACTTCGCACAACGCGCGACCGATACCGCGCGAACCACCGCTGATAATTGCCTTCTTGCCTTCCAATAAGCTCATATGGGTTTTGATTTCGCGCTGTCTGACCTATCGAGTTACTCGATCCGGTGAGAGCACAGGTGGGATAAGGAGGGCCGCTTCATCGAGTTTACGGACCAGTTCATCGACGACTCGTCGCGTCGCATCGGGAACGGCCAGCCGCGCTGCAGCAACTCGCATGGCCGCATGTTCTGCCGGATCGCAAATTAACCGGCGGATGATGGGAACTACTTCAGCTGCTCGTTCAAGGATCACCCCGGCCTCATGCCGGACGATCATGCCAGCGGTGTTTGACTCCTGCGGCATCGGTGCTGTGGTCGCGTCGGCGATGATTGGAAGACGCGAGGCTAGCGCCTCGAACGTCGTCAACCCTCCCAGCTTGGAAACCATGACGTCAGCCGCGCGCATGACCCGATCCATCGCATCGGTATATCCAATCACTTTGGTAGGAAATCTCGCCCTGGACGCCAGCGCCGTCACGTCGCGACGCAAACCTTCATTGCGCCCAGCAACAAAGATCGCCTGAGCATCCTTGATCTCTCCGTCCTGGCGAACCATCTCGCCAAAGATCCGCGGAATATTGCCGCCACCTGCCCAGCCGGCGTTAACAAAGATCGTAAACTTCTCCGGATCGAGCCCAAGCTCAAGCCGCGCCGCTACCTGTTCGTCTTCGCTTGCCGCCTGAAACTTTGGATGGATCGGAAGACCACAGATGCGTATCTTGTCGCCGGGAACTCCATAATCAATCAGTTGTTGTCGTGCATCCTCCGTCGCCACCAGATAGAGACTGACGTCTTCGCACGCCCATCCGCGCCAGAACCCATAACAGGGATCGGTGACTACGGTGACCAGCGGAATCCGATCAAGCAGCCCCAGATCTCGCAGGACACGAGCGAGAAAGTGCTGCGTCATCGGATGAACCGAAACGACGAGTTGTGGACAGTAGCGCTCAAAGAGCTGGCGCGCATACCGCGAGGTCATGCGGTAAAGAAGATTCGATTCGTTTGGCCGAAAGCGCTCAATCGCCCAGTAGTAATACTTCACCAGGGGCTGGTGATAGCGCAGGAGATAGTTATAGAGATCGGTGAGTTTCTGTGCGAGCAGGTGAGACTCTTCGATGGCGCGAGCGATGTTGACGAGACACTCATGCCGTGGGAACCGTTTCAGGCCTTCGGCGATCGCGGCCGCAGCGCTGCCGTGCCCGCCACCGGTGTCGGAAGTGATGATCAGAAAGTTTTTTGAGTTCTCACCCGCCATTCTTCCTCGTCGAATCCGATGGACTTAGGACTGACGCATCGGTGGAGCTGCAACATCCTTCGGTACATGCTGCCCTCCCACCAGGGATTCATCCGCATGACTCTTCTTCATCTCCCACTCAAGCCGCTTGATCTGCACCAGATGCTTTGGGTTGAAGGCAAGCGATGGGTAGTAGCAATTTGATTCGTGCGTGCAAAAACAGCCATCCTTGACATGGGCTCGACGCACTTTCAGTTCCGGCGAGTTCCAGAGAGCCCGGAAATTCCAATCGTAGTCACGAAGATTACCTACTGGAGTCAGGTTCTCGCAGCTTGAAACCGTCCCTTCGTCATAGATCACTCCGCCCGTTGTCCCGGCAAAGCAGCGAAGCTGCGCCTTTTGCGTTTCCTCCGTCCGCGCGATCAGCTCATGCATATAGATGTCGATCGCAGCCTTGAAATAACCGCCATCCCCGGCGTAGTGATTCTTAATTGCCCCCTTGCGCGAATCATCATCGATCATCTTCGAGAGTTGCCGATAACGCGACAGGTCGATGTTCAATTCCTCCGCGTTCGCGGACGGCGGGCGAATGTAATTGAAGTTGATTTTGTCGGGCTTCAATTCATATCGTAGAAAGTCGTACCACTCGAAGATGCGCGCCTGATTGGAGTTCATAAAGCAGGTACAGGTCTGCACATCGAGGCGCGGATTTTCGCGTTGTATCTCCTGCAGCTTGCGGGCGGTGTCGATGGCGATTGACCAGCTCCCCGGTTTCTGCCGGATCTTCTCGTGATCCTGTTCAAGTCCATCGATCCCCAAGGCGACAGTGACGTTGAGTTTCGGGCACTCCTCGAGAATTCGCGTGACATCGGGAATGATGCGCTTCTGGATCTGCCCATTCGACATGAGATAGATCGACTCGAGCTCATTGTTCTCGTAAAAGGCTCGCGCGACCTCGGGCAGGTCCTTGCGTGTAAACGGCTCTCCACCGGCGACGATCAGGACCGGCAACTTTCCGCCAAGGGTCTGACTGATGCGGCGGATCTGATCCGTCGTCATCTGGAGCTTCTTCCTCGGCTTGTCGTCCAACTCCTCCGTGAAAAAGCAATGCACACAACGCATGTCACAGACAGACGTGATAAGAAGGTTGAGCACGACGGGCGAAGTGACTCCGCCGGTGAGGACACGCGCGTATTTCTTTAAGAGCTCAAAGCTATAATCCATAAAGCAAAACCTGCGACCGCAACACAAACCTGTCCTGGGCTGCCCCGGGATGCGAACCATTTATTAGGCATTCTTCCAAGGAGCAAAGTCAAATGGCAGGAGCAGGGAAGCAGGGATTAACGCGAAAGGCGCAGAAGGAACGGAGACGCGAAGAAGGGTCGAGACTCTCTCTGCGTCTCTTTCCCTCCGCGTCTTGCGTTAATCCTGCCGTGATACTGATCTGATCGCCGCCACCAGACGGGCGACTTCATCTTCCGTTGTATAACACGCGCATCCAGCGCGGACGAGGCCCTCTTCCGCGCAACCAAGCCGCTCTGCCACCGTCAGCGCATAGAAGTTCCCGTGTGACACAAAGATTCCACGTTCCGCGAGCGAGGTCGCGACGGCCTCGGAGGGAACTCCATCGACAACAAAAGACACCGTCGGAGTCCGCGGCGAACCGGGCGGCGGACCAAAGACCCGGACACCGGGTATGCTCTTGAGACCCAGCCAGAGCTGTGCGAACAACTCCTCGCCACGCGTGTGGAGGTCACCCAGCGCCCGAACCAGGCGAGCTCTCCGTGTCCCCTCGGCAGCTACACCCCCAAGAGATGCAAGAAAGTCCACTGCAGCAGCCGTCCCGGCGATCCCTTCGTGATTCTGAGTGCCCGTCTCTAACCTCTCGGGCGCTGTGTCTGGCGATGGACGAAGCTTGGGGATGTCCATTTCCTCAAGCAGCGCGGACTTGCCATAGAGAGCGCCGATGTGGGGCCCGTAGAACTTGTATGCGGAACACGCCAGGAAATCGCAATCCAGCTTTCGCACATCGATTAACGCGTGCGCCGCGTAGTGGACAGCATCGACAAAGGTGAGCGCTCCCACCGAATGCGCAAGTCCGATGGCCCGCTCGAGATCGTTGATCGTGCCGAGGGCGTTCGACGCGGCGCCGATCGCGACGAGCTTGGTCCTGCCGCCAATCTTGCTCTCAAGGTCATCCCAGTCGAGTTGCCCGGTTTCGGGAATCATTTGGGCGACGTGGATGGTCAGACCGCGCTCACTCGCAAGCCGCTGCCATGGCGCAATGTTCGCGTGATGATCCAGCTCGGTGACGACGATCTCACCACCTGC
>JBDTUW010000230.1:0-6584 GCA_040007555.1 Acidobacteriota bacterium
CTGCCCAAACATCCTGCCCAAACATCCTGCCCAAACATCCTGCCCAAACATCCTGAAGGCTAACCCGCGCACTATTCTCCTATAGTATTCACAATCAGGAGTTAGTCAAGCGGGGCACCTTTTCGGGAGGGGCGCCGCGCGCCCCGAACGTGTCCCGCTGCGTAAAAGTCAGACCCGACGAGACCGAAAACACGTACGCGACGAGCTCGGGATCACTGATCGGCATAAAACCATTGTCTTTCGCGGCAAATGAACGGCACCGTTTGGGGAACAGTGAGGACTCAAGCGAAGGCCGTCGGGGGTTTTGTCCCTGCCCGCCTCGAAGCCGCACCCCGCGGCGGGCGGGGACAAGCAGCTTGGCCCCGCCCCTACAACCTTCGATTGAGCCTTCCCGGTCCCCAAGAGAGTGTTTCTGAGAAGTTTTCGACCCTCGCTCGTTCCGACTGAGCCCGAATTCTTTACGCCACTCCCCGCTGCCCGGGCGACGAAAGCCCGCGAATCTGTTATTATTTAGGTAAGAAACAGCCCCAATTAACGTAAACACCCATTTGAATCAGGAGAGAGAGTCATGTTGTTTGTTCAGTCAAAGAGGGCACCGAGATTAGGCCGTACCTTGTTTATCGGCCTCGTTCTCGCATTCCTCGCGATCACGAGCCAGGCTCAAGGTCTGCCCCGGCCGACCGGAATGGCACCCAAACCAACGCCAACACCGCAGCCGCTGTCGGCCAGGGTGTGGAAGGACCCCGGCCCGGTCGAAAGCCTCGATCTCGTCGGCGGACCAGGCGGACGGGATGGAGCGCCGCTCGCTCCATTCACCTTCATCGAGGAGAATCTCAAGGGATCTAATCCCAAGATCAAGATCAAGGATGCCAATGGCATCGAGTGGTCCGTCAAATGGGGCACCGAGGTAAACGCCGAAACAGTCGCGATTCGGCTTGTCTGGGCCGCCGGCTACACCGTTGAGCCTGCCTACTTTGTTCCATCAGGGAAAATCGAAGGCGCGACGGGCCTGACACGCGCCAAAGCGAAGGTTAAGGAGGACGGTTCCTTTGTCGAGGCCCGCTTCGAGCGACAAAAAGACAAGGGAGTGAAAAAGCTCGAAGACGAGCAGAGCTGGAACTGGACCCAAAATCCCTTTGTCGGGACCAAAGAGCTCAACGGTTTGAAGATCATGGTCATGTTGCTGTCCAACTGGGACAACAAAGACGTTCGTGATGTATCACGCGGATCGAATACAGCGATCTTTCAAACCAAAGAGGATGCGGTCTACCTCGTCACGGATTGGGGCGCATCGCTCGGCAAATGGGGAAGTTTTATTTCGCGTGAAAAGTGGGACTGTCGGGGTTATCAGAGCCAGAACAAGAGCTTTGTCAAAGGCGTCAAGAATGGATTTGTCGAATTCGGATACTCGGGACAGCACACCAAGGACTTCTCCCAGGACATCAAAGTTTCTGATGTTCAGTGGCTAATGCAGACCCTTGGAAAACTCAGCGATGAACAGTTAAAGAGTGCGCTGGAAGCAGGCGGTACGACGCCGGATGAGCAGATATGCTTTACCAAAGCCATCCGTGAGCGCATCGAACGATTGCGCGGCGTGAAATAAAGAAGACAAGAACTCACTAATAAGAGTCAGGAACTACCGGGAAGGGCGCGAAAGCGCGAAAGACGCGAAGTGGAAGCTGGACGAGCAAATGCGCAGCCCTGCATTCTCTTCGCGTCTTTCGCGCTTTCGCGCCCTTCCCGGTAGTTCCTGACTTACTTTACCGCAGCTTTCTTCGAGGTGGTGACCGTACCGGATTGGCCTGGGGAATTCAGCAGGCCAAGACTTTGCGCTTTCGCGAGAAGCGTAACCGCAATCGGAGCGGCGTTCCGAGCTCCATAACCGCCACCTTCAACCACCACGGCGATTGCCACCTGCGGGTTTTCCAATGGCGCAAAACCTACAAACCATGAATCGATCCGGAAAGTCTTTTTGACGTGCTCAACGCCACGCGAATCGCGATAGGTGACCGGTTTTTCCGTCTTCGGATCGATCACCGGAACCTGTCGTTGCGCTGTGCCCGTCTTTCCGCCCGCGCTAAATCTCCCACGCACCGAACTGAAAGGGGCGCTGGCGGTGCCTCGCGTGACCACATTCGACATCATCGTTCGCATCTGGGCAGCAGTCTCGGGAGTCATCGATTGACTGAGCACCGCAGGCTCCCGATTCAACTCTACCTTGGGCTGCATAACATTGCCTCCCTTGTTTGCGACTGAGCTGACCACCATCGCCATCTGCAGTGGAGTCACCTGGACAAATCCCTGGCCGATCGATTCGAGTCCGAGATCGTATTTTGACGTCCGGCGCCCAGCGACGAACGTCGAGAAGAGTGGCGCAAGCACATCCGAAAGTACCTGATTGTCAGTATTCCACAGGTTGCGAAATGAGCCTGCTTTGAGCGAACTCTCAGCTGAATCAAAGACTCTCAGGCCAAAGCGCCGCGCTGCGTCTCCCAACCGGTTGCGGTCAATCTCGACACCCAATTGCGCGAAATACTGATTGCAGGAATGCGTCAGGGCATCGGCAAGACCAATCTGGCCGTGCGCCTCACCGTCATCATCACGAATCGGACGAGTCGATCCAGGCGGTACCCAACCCTCTCCTCGACAGGTGAAGGTCTGCTTGTCGAGCCGGGCCTCCAATGCGGCGGAGGCCGTAAGCAGTTTGAGCGTCGAGCCTGGGAGGTAGTAATCATCGAGCGCGCGATTGAGTAGCGGGCGGTTCTTGATATCGCGAGCGATCTCGCGCCATTTCTCATCATTATTGACGTCATCGGGATCAAAGGCAGGCGCGCTTGCGAGTGCAAGCAGATCGCCGGTTTGCGGGTTGAGAATGACAATCGCGCCAGACTTCCCGGCGAGCAGCCCGGCGGCTTCTTTCTGCAAGTCGAAATCCACCGTCAGAATGAGATCTCGACCGACTACTTTACGCGCGCCCTCTGCGCCCGAGAAGACGCGGCTCCACCAACTCTGATCCGGTTCGATGGGCGGCGACGTTGCAACCGAGACCGCACGCTCGATCATTGCATCTCCCCTCACCAGACCGCTGTAGCCGACGAGATGCGCGGCCCCGGCCCCAAGTGGATAGTCTCTGATGACTTCACCATTCAAATAGCGGTACTTTGCGAGAGCAAGACGGATGTCGTGGTGGCGGTCAAAGATCCACCCGCGCAACTGGCTTTCGACTTCACGCCGGTTCCTCTGGTCACGACGGTTTTTGAGCAGGGCAAAGTCGCCATCCGAGCGAATCGGGCCAGCGGCAAGCAGTGCCCAATAGGCGTGAAACCCGAGCGCAACAATGAAGAGCAATACTCCTGCCCTGCGCAGATGTGTCAGACGCCGACTGGTAACAAGTGGCCCGAAGTCTTTGTCATGAACGTCTGGTACGCTTTCCTTCGGGCGAGAGCGCAGCAGCGATAGCAAGAGACTGCTCACCAGAATACCCAGGGCCAGCAGATAAAGGAGGGTCGCGATAAAGGAAAAACTCATGAAGAACCAGGGGTCAGGGGCCAGGGGCCAGGGGCCAGTAAGGCATCTTCTCTGCGGCGCCTCTCGCGGCTCTGTGCCTCTGCGTTAATCCTTTTGAACAAGTGCCAGTTCGAAGTCGATGTCTCCGAACCGGAGTCGCTCGCCTCCGCGTATCTCGCGACTCTCGTTTGCGCCAAGCGGGACGCCATCGATCATCGTCCCGTTGCTGCTCCCGAGATCAGAAATCCATACTGTCCGAGTGCCGCGAATGGCAAATGATGCGTGAAAGTTTGAAACGCTCCCATCGTCCAGAACCATCTCGTTGTCTCGGCTTCGACCAAGACCAGCGAGCGGCCGGCCTCCATGAATTACTGCCTGCAGTTCCCTCTTGTAGTTCGAACTCACCGGCCGGAGCATCAGATGGATGGTCAGGCCGCCAGGCATTGTTGCAGGCAGGCTCCCCGGAACCACAACCAACACGTCCTCAAACCTTGTCTGAACTGTCACGCGTCGAACGAAGGCATCGAACTCGAGCCGGACTCGAATGTCATCGGCGGTCGAGTACCGACGATTGTGGACGAACTCCGTCAAACCAGACTGCAGTGTGCGTACTAGCACTTCTCGCTGAAGGTCGGTCAGCCGTGAGTAAGTCTCATAATCAAATCGCACGTCGACTCGGTTCGGGGCAACCATCCGGTCCCCTTCTCGATGAACCTTCTCCTCGAGATCTCGTTCGGCCGAATCCAGCACTGAAGCGATATCGAACGGCTGCGAGGAGCGCGGTCCGATCGAGCGCTCGACAGCAGCGCCCAGCCTGGACCAGAAAAGTCTGATCTTTGCTTCGATCAAGCTGACAATTGGTTGGGCCATCCGCTTCCCGGTCATCGCTTAGAGATACGTTGATTTCGCCCTGCAGGTTGCCTTGCAGGTAATTGCCGGTGCTGTCGCGCCGCTTCAAAGAGGATTACGGCCGCCGACGATGCCACATTGAGCGACTCGACCGGCGAAGCCAACGGAATCCTAACCCGTACATCGCATTGAGCCAACAGGCGTGGGTCGATTCCAGCACCCTCGTTCCCAAAGACTACGAGTGACGGCACTCGCCAGTCGACATCCGTATATATCTGTTCGGCATCGCTGCTGGTACCGACGAGCCTCACCCGGCCCCGCACCTCGGAAATAAGCAAGGAATTCACCTCGACTCCAGTCGCGATTGGCAGCCTGAAGGCCGACCCCATCGATGCTCTGAGGGACTTTGGTGCGAATGGATCGACTGTCCCAGAAGTGCAGACAATACCTATTGCGCCAGCGGCTTCCGCAGTGCGCACGATCGCTCCCGCATTGCCGGGATCCTGTATACGATCCAACATAACTATCAGCGGCGCCTGCGAAATTTGCTTCAAGGCGAAGGTCAGAATCTGCTTGAGGTCAGCTACTGGACGCCGCCCGAGGAGCACTAGCCCCTGGGAAGTCATCGTGTCGCTGATGTCTTTCATTAGCCGCTCATCGATTTCGTAAATGGGACAGTTGGTTTGGCGAATGCGGGTGAGCAAGGACATCAACTTGCTGTCAGGAGAGCTTCGACAGAACGCGGCAGCGAGTTCCAGACCACAGTCGAGACACTCGTCGGCGAGGCGCAATCCCTCTATAAAGATAAGGGATAAATCCTTACCATCGCGCACCTGGCGTGCGAGTTTCAGGTGATTGTTCGTGCGACTGATGAGCTGTTGGGTTTGATCCATCGATACGCTGTCTCCGGGAAACCGGGCAAGTATAGCACTATCAGTAGTTGACAGCCGAGCACGAAAAGCCGTAACATAATCTCTCTGACTCTCTCTCGTGAGGAAATAGCGATGACGAAGGCAGACTTGGCGCGGGCCGTTTACGAGCGGCACGGAGGTATTTCGCATCAGGACGCTGGACGCATTGTTGATCAGATATTCACGATCCTGAAGGGTCAACTGCTAAGCGGCGAAGGGATTCACATCGTCGGATTTGGCACTTTGGAAATCGTCGAACGGAGGCCCCGTCGTGGTCGCAACCCGGTGACTGGCGAGCCGATCTTTCTACCCGAACGACGCGCCCTGGTGTTTCGTCCGTCACGTGGGATCAAATCGGTGTAACGAATCCAAAGCCGCGATCACTTTCCCCCTAAGAGCCCTAAAAGAGTAGGTCGACACTATGCAGACTGCGGTTGCGATTCCGGACAAGTTGTTTTTTAAGATCGGCGAGGTATGCGAGCTCGTGGGTGTGCCTGCGCATGTCCTGCGTTACTGGGAAACCGAGTTCCCGAGTTTGCAGCCACAAAAGAATCGGGCCGGACAGCGGACATACAGACGCAAAGACGTCGAGATGGCCCTGCGGATCAGAGAGCTGCTCTATGACGAGCGGTTTACGATTGCGGGGGCGAGGCTCAGATTGCAGTCCGAGGGACGCGGTGCAGCTTCGAAGCTGAAAGTAGTGCCGCCAAATGCAAAGCCAGCGGAAATGGCGGTCGGCATCGCGGAGTTCGATGAATCCATCGAAGTGTTGCCGGGCTCACTGCCGACACGTCCGATGTCGCGAGATGCAGTAGAGCGATTAAGGCTGATGGCGGAAGACTTGTTGACAACGCTCAACAGGGACGTTTAGCATCAGCTGATCGCGTTGGTATTCGGGACGTGGCGCAGCCTGGTAGCGCGCTTGCTTGGGGTGCAAGAGGCCGTGGGTTCGAATCCCGCCGTCCCGACTTTTAGAATCAATACTTTACGGGCGTCTTAATGACGCCCGTTTTGCTTTGCAGACATATTTGCGGACACATTGAACCATAAGGTGTCGTGCGGAAATGGTGCTGGTGTAAAATCTGCTCGTCGATTGATTGAGGCAACTCAAGGTGGTCTGCCGTAACGTTTCTCTTCCTCGTCGGATACAAACCTCCACAAGTTATGCTGGAGTTTGAGCCTGAACGTTTTTCGGCCTACGCCAAAGCTGTCTAATTATAGTTGCGATGAGCAAATTGTCTCTTCGCATCCCGAATGGCCGCCAATTTGTGACTACAAGCTTTGGGATCAAAGAAACGACAGAAACTCTCGGTGACA
>JBDTUW010000231.1:0-6583 GCA_040007555.1 Acidobacteriota bacterium
TGCGAGGGCTGAAGCTGCACAAATCGCCCCCGACGCACCGATCCCCCTGGAGATCGTCGCGGATGAAGATGCCATGCAGGCATTTTTCCCTGATGGCGACCCCACGCCCGAAACACCTCTCGGGGCGGCGTTTCTCTGGTGGAGCAGGCGAGGGCTCCCGGACAGCGAGTGGTTTCTCCGCAGTTTAGTTTTCGCGGCGCCCGCGGGAATGATCGCCATCGAGGCTGGCTGGACGGTGACGGAGGTCGGCCGGCAACCCTGGATAATCTACGGCATCATGCGCACGTCGGAAGCGGTGACTCCGATGCCGGGACTGATCGTACCGTTTGTCACCTTCACGTTACTCTATTTGCTCCTTGGGGCCGTCGTTGCGTGGCTCCTCTTTCGACAGGTGGCGCAAAGTCCGCGGGAGAACGAGACCGGTCGGCTGAAATCGAGCGGGGAGGTCTTGCTCGATGTCCGCTGAGATTCTGCTCGCCGGTGCAATCGTCGTCTCGCTGACGTTCTACTGTCTGCTGGGCGGCGCCGATTACGGCGGTGGCGTCTGGGACCTGTTCGCGCGCGGGCCGCGAGCGAGCCATCAACGCGAGTTGATCGCGCACGCTATCGGCCCGATCTGGGAAGCTAACCACGTCTGGCTTATTCTGGTGGTAGTTATTCTTTTTACGGCCTTCCCTCCGGCTTTCGCTACTATTGCCACGGCGCTTCACATTCCGCTGACATTACTACTGATTGGCATCGTGTTGCGTGGCTCGGCCTTCACGTTTCGGACCTACGATTCACAGAGAGACAGCGTACAGAGGCGTTGGAGCCGTATTTTCTCGATTTCGAGTATTATTGCGCCCGTGCTGTTGGGCACGATCGTCGGCTCGATTGCCTCTGGTTCGATTCAAGTGGAGAACGGGATTGTCGTCGGGGGATTCATTCGTCCGTGGCTTGCGCCATTTCCCATCGCAGTTGGACTCTTTGCCCTCGCACTGTTTGCCTTCCTCGCGGCCGTCTATCTGACTCTTGAGACGCACGATATTGAGTTGCAGGAAGCGTTCCGAGTACGCGCGTTGTTTTCAGGCGTGGTAGTCGGCGCGTTGGCATTGGTGGTGTTTCTGTTAAGCGGGAGGTACGCGCCAACGATACGCGCCGGGATTGGCGCGAGCGGATGGGCGATTCCGCTCCACATCGCTACAGCAATCACCGCCCTGGCGTCGCTTGGAGCGCTCTGGCGGCGGAACTACGCTGTGGCGCGACTAACGGCGGCAGCGCAGGTGACATTGATCCTCTGGGGTTGGGCGCTCGCACAATTCCCTTACATCATCGAACCGGGCGTGACGATCCAATCCGCTGCGGCACCACCTGAAACCCTGTGGTTTCTGTTGGGCGCCCTCGGGTGTGGCGCCTTGGTTCTGTTTCCTTCGTTCTACTACCTGTTCCGCGTCTTCAAGGGTGCCAAAGCGAATGGATAGCTTTCTCAGCAATGCACGTGTCAGGGTTGGCTGTGAACAGCTGAGCTGTATCAGTACTAAGTAGTTTCGCCAACCGCGATTGATGTCCAGGTTCTGTGACACGTGGAAATAACGCAGAGGCGCGGAGAAGAGCAAGAGAGATGCAGAGCTGGATACGCTCTCCGATGTCTCTGAGTCTCCAAGGCTCGGCGTTGCCCTTTCACGTTACGCTGTGACCGAGAACAACCGCTTACACGCTGCGCGCTGCCTGTCGGGCGGCGAGACGATCAAGTACGGATGGCAGCGAGAGTGGCAGTATCTTCTTCTTCCAGCCCTTGCCGAGAATAAAGCTGACGAGTACCGCGCGAATTCCTTCGAAGCCCTTTTGCTCCAGCTTAAGGCGCGTGCCATTGCTTAGCGGTTCAAGATTGAAGGTGACGAGGGTGTCGAGCGGGCCGCCCTTCCAGGTGAAGGAGAGGCGTTTGCCCTTGACGATCTCGATCACCTTGCAATCAACAATCCCGTCGAAGCCGGGCGCAGGCTTGGTGCGGAATTGAAATTTGTGCCCGAGCTTTGGCACGAAATCGTTGGGCATGAGCCATTCGGCGAGCGCGTCGGAATCAGTCAGCGCTTCCCAGACCAGCTCGATGGGATGCGGATAAAAGGCTTCCACATGAATATCTCGTCTCATCGCTTGTTCTTCTTTCTGTCGAGGTAATCCCCGAGGGCATCGAGCTTTTCTTCCCAGAAGTGCTCGTACTCTTTCACCCAATCGTCGACTTCCTTGAGCGGAGCGGGCTCTAGTTTGTATAGGCGCCGGCGTCCGTCCCTGCGTTCACTAACCAGGCCCGCATCGAGCAGTACGCGTAAGTGCTGAGAAACGGCGGGCTGAGAAATGGCAAACTGCGCGCAAAGAAAACCCGCGCTCTGGTCGCTCAGCTTGAGGTGACCAAGGATCGCGCGCCTGGTCGGATCAGCCACCGCCTGAAAGATATTGGAACTGGTCGCGCTTCGATTTGTCATTGCACTTAGTTCAACCAAATGTATTCTAATAAGGTGATGCTTATATGTCAAGTGAGAAACTGAATATTCCGCAGGGCCGATGCATCAAAGGAGAGGGAAAGCGCATCAAAGTAGGAAGTCGGGCAAGAAGTGGGAAGAGCGACTTGCTGATAATTCGTTAATGCTTTCGCGGTCGGATATCGCGAGCCATGCAGGCTGGATCGAGCGCGCCCATTATGGAATGAATGTTTGGCGATCTGGCTTTACCCGGAAACCCGTAGAGATTCACGCTAACGGTCCATTCCAATCGGAAGTTATTGAACATGCCACAGCGTTATCACCGGCAGTTAGCCTTCTTCCTCGTAGCTTTTGTCTTTTTTGTCGTGGTTCTTCTCTTCAGCCCACCGGCTGCGTTGACGAGGGCCAATTGGTCAACCCTTCGCGCCGCCCAGGACGCGATCTGGCAGGCTCAGATCCGACAGCTGGACGACCAGCTCCGCGATCCCCGCTTCCTACTCCTTCGCACAGGAGCCTTCGATCCCCTGCAAAGCGAACCACCCGCGGTGCGCATCGGTTCCCGACAATTGGAAGCCACCAATCTTGCCGCGCGCTCAGCCCGCCTGACAGCAAATGCGGCACGACAGGTGTCAATTGGAGGCGTCTATTACATAGTCCAGTACTCGGACCGCATCCTGCCTGCCCAGGAAGAGCAACTGCGCTCCGGAGGGGCAGAGATCGTCGGCTATGTGGCGAACAACGCTTATATCGTCAGGGCCGCAGCTACAACGGCCAACAAGCTTCAATCCGCGCGGCAACGCGGCGATGTCCGTTGGCTTGGCGCTTACGGGGCAGGCCTCAAGGTTGAACCCACTCTGGCGGCGATGGCTGATGATATCGCTACTGGCTCGAGTGCAGTCGCTGCCAATGAAGCCGATCAAAGCGTGGCCGTGTCCTTTCTCACTTTTCGCGGCGAGACTTCAACGGCGGTTCGACAGGCTCTCAGCGATATCCCGCTCGAAACTGAGCCGATCATCGAGGAACGCAACGACGAGCGTGTCTGGGGTGTGATCTTCACCTCCCTCTCTGATCTCCCGAATGTCGTGACGATACTCGCATCTGTCGAGGGCATTGAATGGGTTGAGCAAAGACGGCCGCAGCATTTCCGCAACGACACCGGCGTCCGAGTGATTCAGTCCGGTGTTGCTGGTTCTGACACGCCGCTCTACCGCAACGGATTGACGGGGGCGGGCCAAATCTATGGCGCCGCCGATTCAGGGCTCGATGACGACCATGCTCAGTTCAGACTAAATGGACAGGCTTCGTCGCAAACGCTCTCGTTCGCGGTCACGACCAGAAGCCTTGTTAACGGGCTGCTTCCCGTTAGTATTACCAACCCGAACAACAAGGTCTTAACCTACTATGTCCTGGGTAGCGGTGACCTGATTGACAATCCGTCCAATCCTAACGGCGGCAAGGCGCTCGACCCGGCTCAAAGAAGGGGTACCGTAAGCAATCCCCGGTATCTCAATGCGGTCTCGTATGACGATAGCGATGGGGGCTATCACGGGACGGCCACGACCAGCGTTGCCGCGGGGCGCGACTTTAACGCCGATGGCACGGGGGCGTCACCGGGCATTCCTTCGCGTACGAGCGGCGATGGTGTCGCACCCGACGCGCGCATCGTCTTTCAGGATGTTGGCCACCCGAGCGGTCAATTGTCAGGTGTCGACAATATCAGTCAGGCACTCATCCACCAGCAGGCATACAGCAGCGGCGTCCGAGTCCACAACAACAGTTACGGTCCTTCTCCACCAGTCTCGTATGATGAAGACGCGGCGGACATCGACGATGCGATGTGGCGCCTGCGTGACTACAGCATCTTCTATTCGGCTGGCAACGACGGCGCCGCAGCGCTGCAGGTGACCAACGCAGCAAAGAATAACGTCCTTGTTGCTGCCACCAGCAGCCCGACAAACGGGGGAAGCGTCGAGAACGTTGCGAGCTACAGCAGCCACGGTCCAACGTCCGATGGCCGCATCAAGCCGGACATTGCGGCACCGGGCACAGTGCGCGCGGCGACTGAAGACAGCGGAACGACATCCACCTATGGCAACTTAACCTCGCGCACGGCTCAGGACGCGGCGGTTAATCCCGCCGATCCCGACAACAACCGCAGTATGGCGCTGACCGGTGGAACAAGCTTTTCCTCGCCAATGGTAGCGGGTGGCGCCTTGCTGGTACGCCAATACTTCACCGATGGGTACTACCCGAATGGCGTGCGGTCGGGTGGTACGGGCTTTACACCGTCAAACGCGCTGGTCAAGGCCGTCATTCTCAACTCCGGACGCAATATGACTGGCAGGTACACGGCGAGCGATGGTCGCAATGGAGCGAGCGGGCCGCTACCGAACTACGGTCAGGGATGGGGGCGAGTTGCACTGGATGACAGTCTTTATTTCGCAGGTGACCGGCGTCAATTGAAGGTCGTCGCCGATATCTACAATGGAGCGACGTCCACGGATTCATCAAGACCGGCTCCGAATGCGGCGATAGCGACGGGCGAGACGCATAGCTATCAGGTCGGCAATGTAACTACGATCGATCCCCTGCGTATCAGCCTGGTTTGGAGTGACCCCAAAGCGATGCTTGGAGCGCAGGTAGCCCTGGTAAACAATCTGGATCTGGAAGTCACAGATCCACAAGGAAAGGTTTATCGAGGTAATGCCAACTTCGCGAATGCTTACTCTCAGCCTGCCAATGGAGCGGGCTTTGATAACCGTAATCCGGTTGAGGCGATCTATATTGCATCGCCCGCAGCGGGCACGTACACGGTCCGCGTGATAGGCGCGAATGTTCCGGGTAATGGCAGCCGGCAGATACTGGCCCAGCCCGGCAATCAATTGATCGACTCGAACCGGCAGGGGTATGCGCTGATTGTGACGGGCAATTTTGGGAGCAACATCGCAGCAACCAGTGGGACCTCCGCTTCTGTTGACGCCGCCAGTTTCGTGCGCGCAGCAGCGCCGGGACAAATACTCGCGGCGTTCGGTGCAGGATTTCCGGTGACGACGAATCTGAGTGCGGCAGCGGCTATCGCGCCTCTACCGACGGAACTTGGAAGCGTCTCAGTCCGCGTCAATGGAATCCTGGCGCCGCTCTTTTTTGTGGGCATCAGTGCGGGCACCTTTCAGATCAACTATCAACTTCCGTATGAGATCTCGCCCGGATCGGCCTATGTCGAAATGCTCAGCAACGGGACGGCGGTGGCGAGCGAAAATCTGACGGTGAGTTCTGCGGCGCCTGGGGTGTTCACGGTTGCATCGAGCGGTCAGGGGCAGGCAGCGGCGCTGAACCAGGACTCTTCGCGCAACGGCGATCCGACTCAGATTGCAAGTGCCAAGCCGGAATCGCGCGGACGATATATCAGCATATACGCGAACGGCCAGGGTGGGCAGTTTGTAAACCCGGGTACAGGACAGGCGATGAGCTTTACTTCCGGGGTGAGCGCCCCGACCAGTGGTCTGCTGTACGCGACTGCTGTAACGCCCGCAGTAACGATTGGCGGGATAACTGCGGCTGTCAGCTTCAGTGGACTTGCGCCGGGCTTTGTTGGATTATGGCAGCTCAACGTGCTGATACCTGGCAACGCGCCGACAGGCAACGCGGTGCCGCTCGTCATCTCGACAGGCGGGCGAACGGGTAACATAGTGATGATCGCGATCAACTAGCGGGCAGGTTCCCCGGTCCCCCGCCCCCCTGATCCCTGACGATTGCGTCGAATACGACAAGATGTGTTTCGATTGGCATTCCGTCACCTGGGTCAGGTGCGGACTATAACAGAGCGGCTCCTGACGGAGCTTCGGAGGGCTGATTATGTAGCGCAAGTCGCCAAATTGCGCGCGTCCTATCTGCCGAGCGAGACAATAGAACTCACACAAATGGGAGTGAAATGATTACCGAGTTTCTCTTTTCGTATGGAACGCTGCAGCTGGAGGCGGTCCAGATGGCTACATTTGGTCGGCTGTTGACCGGTACACCTGATGTTCTGCCTGGTTTCGAACAAACCTCCCTGGAGATTCAAGCCCCATCCGTAATCGCGATCAGCGGAAAAGCGCACCATACGATCGCGAAATTCACGGGCA
>JBDTUW010000232.1:0-6561 GCA_040007555.1 Acidobacteriota bacterium
GGACAGGCCAGCGCATCCCGCGCGCTGAGCTCCATCAGGATGGCTGGAGTGTGGCCATTTTTTCGCGGAGGCGATACCGGTTCGTGAGCCCGCCTTTAGGCGGATTGCTGCGATTCCGGACCGTTCCGCCGGAAGGCGGGACGACGAACCCTGCGCCTGCTCCGCAGCGCAAAGCTCCGTTAGAAGCGGAATGTCTATAGCCCCGCGCCTGCTTTAGAACTCCAGCTCCGTAGGAGCGACATCGACCACCATTATGCCGCTCCTACGGAGCTAGAGGCCTGCTCGATTGCGAGCGCCCCTTCCGGGACCTTGAAGCGGCGCAGCCAGAGCGCCAGCAGCCAGGCAACTCCCGGACTCGCTGAGAGCACACCCGAGACGATCATCATCGTCCGCGCCCCAACCACGGTTACCATCCAGCCTCCGATGATCATCGAGATGGTCATCATCGTCAGCTCAAGCGCCCTGTCCGTCGTAAAGACCCTTCCTCGGTATTCATCCGGCAGGACGCGCATCATGAGCGTTTCCTGCACTCCGAATTCCGCCCCAAGAATCATGCGACTGGCCATGAGCCACAGCGACATAAGCACCAGGGATGGCATGATGCCGGCAATGGCGAAGCAAATACCGTGCGCCACCAGGGCCCAGCCAATAAACCGGCCGGCTCGCCGCTCGTCAACTGCCCAGGCACCGGCACGTCGCGCCATCATCATCCCAACGAAGAGGCCGAGACCTGCGGCAGTGTAGAGCGTGGCAACGCCCCAGTCGCCACGGTCGCCCTTTCCATGAGTGAAGGTATGTCCGCCGATCTGATCGAACAGCAGATTTGTCATCCCTCCACCCGTCGCCCACGCAACATTGACCAGAATGATGCCCCGCACAAATGGCGTGTGTCGAATGTACTTCAAGCCGGCATGCACTTCGCTCCATAGACTTCGTGCGAGCTTGCCCTGACCGCTCCGGCCGGATCGCTGCAACGCGCCGGCCGCGATCGGCCAGATGAACGCGGCCGACGCGACGAATGACAGGGCATTGACCACGAATGCCGCCGCGTACCCAAATCGCGCTGCAGTCACACCGCCCAGTGCGGCGCCGAGCGTCAACTGCAGAAACCTCGTCGAGAACATAAGGACGTTGGCGGTCAACAGATCCTTGGGCTCGACAAGATTCGGCATCGATGAGTTCTTCGCTGCCTCAAAGAACGTCGTGCACGAAGATGTCAGCGCCGCGCAGAGATAGACAACCCAGAGCGGACCCCTCACGCCGACCGTTAGATAGCCGAGAGCGAGCAGGGCGCGAGCAATGTCGGCCGCGATCAGTATCCGTTTCCGCGAGCGGCTATCTACAAACACACCAGCAATCGGGGCGACCAGCAAGAACGGCAGCAACCGCGCCACGAGCAACATTGTGGTCGACATCGCGGAGCCGGACAGAAGACGCACCAGACCGAGCTCGGCGATAAAGGAGAACCAAGTCCCGAGCTCGCTGATAACCTGCCCAATCCAGAGTTGGCGGAAGTCTTTGTTACTTTTCAGTAGGTCGCGGTACGTTGCCGATGCCATGGTGTTACTCCGTGTTGCTCGCGTATGAGCATTTGTCAGGGCAGCGGTTTGAGGTCGGGATCGAGCCATCCAGCGCGCGCCTCCCAGGACATCAGCCGCTCACGGCTGTAGTAAGCCAATAGATAGTTCTTATCTCCGAAGTGCTGGAGCAGCCGATTGATCAGTTCGACCAGCGAGCAGTCGAGGTTTGTGCCAGCCAGGTATTGGCTAATAAGACGCATCCAGCCGATGGTGATGGTCTCGTGGTATCCGCTTTCGAGCGTCGTTTTGATGCCGTGTGCATCAAGGTGCCGCTTGAGCGCATCGCGCATCTGATCAACAGCTTCCGCGAACGGGGCACAGAGCAGATACCAGCAACCAACGGTGACGTGTGACCGGTGATCCCAGTCCTCACGTGATACTTCGCCTCTTTCGAACGAGCGAACGAGGCTCTCAATCTCGGCAGATGCATAGTAATCACGCCGCCTTGACTCGGTGGCGGTGATGCTCATAACACACTCCTAAGGTTGATAGTCACGTCTCATTTGGCGTCGCCCCGGGTGTGATCCGCCCGGTTCCACCGTCCCGGCTCGTTCCGAAGAGTTTTCGGGACGACCCCGCCATTCGGTCTGGTCGCGTGTGTAACGAGCGTGTTCGCTGACCTGGTCTTCGACCCCACACTCGCCCGCAGCCCGCTTTGGTTATGGCGGGTCTCGGCCCGAAGGCCGGCGGGTCTGACACCTAAGAAACGGCCGTGCTCATCGGTACGCATGGTCAAAGCGCAAGGCTTCAAGGCCAAATTGCTCCCAACCGCACCGATTTACGTGGACTCTTTTGGCCCGCTCTACCATGAGCTGGAGCTGAGAATTCAGCTCGCAACCACAGACCGAACACGCCCGTTACACACGCGATAAAAGTAGAAGAACGGTGGCTGGTCTCTCACCAGCTACTCCGGACATACCGTGCCGCGAATACTTTGGCTTCACCGCTCCAATAAAAGCGCCAGATTCCCGAGGGTCAAGCAGCGAAGGTGGCGCCGGAAAAGCAAAAACCCGACCGGTGATCCTCTTTCGGATACCGGTCGGGGTTTTGGAGAACCCTTCGTTGGAGTTTACTTATGGGTCAAGTACCACAGGTAATCTCCGCCGGTATCCGCTTCCAACGGTGACCGTGCGCTTATTAGCGCGAGTCGGATCGACCGGAAGCTGCTGCCACCCAAGCTCGTCAAACGAAAATACACAGACGAAACTCTGGGCGGTCAGGGAATGAATCATCCCCGAATTGATCACATTCGTGATCCCCAGATTGTTTGCCTGTGCCTTCATGTTTCTACTCGATTTTACTACCCGAACATTCTGCTAATTCACTGACTCGCTTGCGAGTCGCTATCGGCTGCTATTCTTCGACCTTCGCTTGGCTAGATTGCTTCTCTTCGTCATCGCAATACTTCATGCAAGAACGAAGGCGGGACTCTAGCACGCGCTCATAGACCAAGTCAACACATTTCTTTTTCAAAGTAGCGGGAGGCACGTCACTTAACACGGACTTTACTCTCCAAGGCCGCCAAATAACTTGATGTAGGCGGCCATTGTTGCTCGTGGTATCCGGCTAACCAAAAGGTTCTCCTCGACGTGTGAAGCGCGCGCCATCCCAATCAGCGCCGTTGCTACACCAGGCGCCGACCGCGCAAACTGTATTGCCCGCTGGGCATCCGTCGCCACGCCAGCGAAACTCTCGGCCACAGTCTCGGGAAGCCCTGATGCAAGCCGCGACTGCAGTAGCGTAGCGCTCGACATGACTGTCACACCAAACTCATTAGCAGCCTCCAATAATGGCACGTGCGTATCCTCGAGTGGCTGGTTGGCGAGAGTCAAAGCTTCGCGCATGGCGAGATTTAGCGGGAGCTGGACGACACCGAAATGGTGATCGTCTCCGGCCACCTCCCTTGCCGTCTCAACCAGCTCGAGAAGGGATAAGAACTCGGGGCTGCTGGGTGCAACGCGGAACCCATTCCACGTTGCCACGCCGTATTTCGCGATCAGACCCTCGCTGGCCGCAGATTCGAGAAACTCGAACGCAGCCCGCAGTCGGGTGCGGAATACCTCCCGATCGACACCCGCAAACTGCGCCTCTGGGTTATGAACATAGTAGATGTCGATTGTCCGCACCTTCAAATTGCGCAGACTCTGCTCCAGCTGATGAGCGAGATAGCGCGGCGCCATCGAGTGGCTATTCTGCACAAAGTCGTCACGCGTGCAGATGCCAGATTGGACAAAGGTTCTCTCGAGATAATCGTTCATCTCCTTACGACTACCCGGGGGCGCGCCGTCGAAGGGTACATAACCGCCCTTCGTCGCGATGACGATCTCGTCTCGAGCTATCTTTCCGTCGGCGATCAAGCTCGCGAGAACTTCGCCAATCACCCGCTCGCTTCGCTGAAACCTGTAGTTGGCCGCCGTGTCGACGACGTTGACTCCCAGCTCCAATGCCCGTTTGATCGCACCCGCATAGGACTGGTCCGTCTGCTCATCATGGTGTCCGAGGTAGGTGCCAAGTCCAATCGAGGAAAGAGTCAGTCCGCCAGACTCGCGAAAATGGCTCTCGTCGACCAGTCCCTTAAACCGATCCCGATAGGTGGCAGTGCCCGAAGCGCTGGCCCGAAGTTCGTCCATCAATTCCTCTCCTATACAATCGCATCCTCGCTCGGACTCGCCAAATCCGGCCTGGATTGGTAGAGTAGCATGAAGTTAATAATATGGAGAGAGAGCTCGAAGTTGCCAGGAAAGTCGCGCGTGAGGCGGGCAAACGCATTCTGGAGTTCTACCGCGGCGATCAACAGATATCGTGGAAGGGCGTAGACGATCCGGTCACCGTCGCCGACCAGACCGCGAATGACCTGATCGTCAGCGAGCTTCGCAGAAGCTTCCCCCTCGATGGCATACTCGCTGAAGAGACGCCAGATGACAGTGCGCGGCTGTCCAGGAACCGTGTCTGGATGATCGATCCGATCGACGGCACGAAGCAATTCATTGAGAAGGTTGGAGAATTCTCGGTCATGATCGGTCTCGCGGTCGACGGCGAACCGCAGCTCGGCGTCGTCTATCAACCCACGATCGATCGTCTTCTTTTCGGCGCACCCGGAATCGGCGCATTCGTCGAGGAACAATGGTCGACCAAGCGGTTACGAGTGCCTCCCGAAGACGACCTCTCGAAGATGAAAATCGCGCTCAGTCGCTCGCATCATAGCCCTCTCGTCGACCGCATCTGCGATCAGCTCGGTGTTAAAGGGAAGATACGTTCCGGAAGTGTTGGCCTCAAGTTCGGCTTGATAGCAGATGGCAGTGCCCACCTGTACGTGCATCTGAGTCCGCGGACGAATCAATGGGATACTTGCGGACCGGAGGCTATCTTGCGCGCGGCGGGTGGGGTGATCACCGATCTGAATGGTGAGTTACTCCGATATAATAAACCGGAAATTCGCAACCTGACGGGCGTCATCGCGAGTAACGGCACCCGACACGCAGAAATCCTCGAGGCGACAGCACGGGTGATTGCGGAGCAGCGCCGCTGTTAGCGGATGTGAGAAGCCGCGGTCTATTTGTTCTCGTTCGCGCCTGACTTTTTTGGCACGCTCAGCGATTCCCACTTATCTCCCGTCGTAATCCTCGCAAGCGTCACTATCTGACCGACGTGATAGGAGGTATGAGCAAGTGACCGGGCAAGGGCATCGAATACGCTCAACTCCTCGCCTCGAATCAGAACTCGTTTCTCGAGATCTGGGGCGCCAAGTGAATTTACTTCATTCTCGAGCAGCGTCCATGCATCATTCCACATCTTCTCAACCTGATCACGGCTATAGGTCACTTCGTCGAACTCAGAGTCTCGATTCCGCCATGTCTTCTCACCATCGCTCGTCAGAAAATCGGTAAACCGCGAAATCAAGTTGCCACTGATGTGACGCACCACCATCGCCATCGAGTTGTTGTCGGTGGCAAAGACGCGGTTGAGCACCTCATCGGGCGTCTGGTCCAGCGCCTTCTGGCCGATCCGCTTGTAGCGCGCAAACTCTGCCTTGAATCCTGACAGGCCCGATAGTTCGTCCACAGTGAACTCGCTTTCAACCGCGTTTAACGCAGAGGCACCGAGGGTGTATCCATCTCTCCGTCTCTCGCTTCTCCGTGCCTCGGCGTTAAGCGCCTTGGTGACGATTTGCACGAGACACCCTTCTAGTCTGCGCGAGAGATCGCCAGTCTGATCATCGTCGTCTGCATGACCGCGACAAGAACTGGATCTTTTCCGGCCTCGATCGCGTTTACTTCGCCAGAGCACAGCGTCAATGTGCGACCCGGCTTGATCACTCGACCCGTTGCAAGGAACCTGGAACCTCGCGCAGGCGCGACCAGATTGACCTTGAACTCAACCGTCAGGACACCCGAGTCGAGCGGCAGGAGACTGAGCGCGGCATAACCGCACGCCGAGTCGATGATCGCCGTCGTGATACCCGCGTGAAGGTAGCCATCCTGTTGAGTCAGATCTTCCCGGAAATCGAGTTCTATCTCGACCGTCCCGGGAGTCACAGACAAGAGACGGGCGCCGATAGTGCTCATGACGCGTTGAAGCGCAAAGCTCGACCGGATCCGCTCTTCAAATGCCACATGGCGGGGTTCGAACTGCTTCATCTCTGGCAAATCGCGGTCGCTTACATCTCGTCGCTTCGGCGCCTTTGCTGACACACCTCCGAGCTTCAGCCCTGTGGCGTGTAGCCCAGCACAATGTCAAATCGCGCTCCAACCTCCCCGATGCTTGACGAGGGAATTGGAGTGAAATTGACGAGCAGCGACTCTCGCGCCTTCATGTCCTTGATCTCCTTGAACACCTGATCCTTTTCGTTGCCGGGATATCCCTTGATGTAGCACTGCGTTGTAAATTTGTCGGCCTGCTTCATCTTCACCATAAAATGAATGTGCGGCGCACGACCGGGATAGGGAACCGGCTTGATCGTCCGGAAATAATAGTCGCCCGT
>JBDTUW010000233.1:0-6546 GCA_040007555.1 Acidobacteriota bacterium
GGAAACGCTGCAGTTGCGCGAACGTCCGCGAGTCCTCTTCGCCGGCCAGATTTCCGGAATCGAAGGATATACCGAGGCGATGGCTACCGGGATGATTGCGGGGATCAATGCGGCGCGGCTTGTGCTGGGAATGGAAAGCATCAAACCACCGCGTGCTTCAGCAACGGGTTCCTTGACTCATTATCTCGCTAACGCCAACGCGAAGAACTTCCAGCCGGCGAACACTACTTTCGCGCTCCTACCGCCGCTGGAGGAGGAACCCCGAGGGAGGAGCCGGCGGAATGACCGGCGCCGGATGCAGGTCGAACGTGGCCTCTCCGATTTTTGCGGGTGGCTCACCGAGCATGGAGAACGAGTGGCTGACGGCGAACAGAAATCGAGAACAGAGGCGGGCCATAATTCAAGGTGAATAGAGTCGTATTGATCTCGTCGCGGATTTTTCGCGCGGTCGTTATCGTGGGAGCGCTGACGTTTGTTGTTCAGCTCTCGGGAAGGCCCGTATCTTCCCAGAGTGGCCGGACGCAGGATCCGACGCGGAAGAAAGTGAAGCCGGTTCCTCCAGACCCGCTGCCGCGTCCGCGTATCGAAACGCCACGGAACGAGGATGGGACGATCCGGATCAACAGTGATCTGGTGACCGTTGTGACAGGGATCTCGCGCCGTGATGGGGGCAGCCTTGTTGGTCTCGAACGCGACGATTTTGAAGTGCTCGAGGATGGCGTCGTCCAGGATATCAGCAATTTCGGGAAGGTCTCCGATCTGCCGCTGAGCATGGTCATGCTCTTCGATACGAGTCTGAGCGTCATTTCGCAGCTCGATTTCGAGCGACGCGCAGCCGGTCGCTTTCTTGAACGCGTCATGCGCCCGCAGGATCGAGCAGCGCTCTTTTCATTCGCCACGGATGTTGCAGTCCTTCAGGACTTCACCAATCGCGTCCCGCTTCTCCTTAACGCATTGAAGCAGCTGCGTTCGAAGGGCGCGACCTCGCTCTACGATGCGATTTTCCTGGCCGCAGAGTATCTAAAGCCAGCGGTGGGCCGTCATGTCATCGTCATTATCTCGGACGGCGGTGACACCACCAGCAGTAAGGATCTCAAGCAGGCGCTGGCGCAGGCGCAGCTCTCGGACGTCGTGATTTACGCTATTTATACTGGTGATCGGATGTCCTCTGAGAACCTGAGGGACCTGGCTGCCGAACGGGCTCTCGCCAATTTGACGGCTGAGACTGGCGGAGAAGCCTATTACCCCGCGTCCCGTGGCAACGGCGGGGAATCCGAAGAGCGCTCTCTGGCAGAGCTCAATGAGGCGTTCGGACGACTTGCCGATCAGTTGCGCACCCAATACACGCTGGGGTTCTACTCGACGAATGATGCTCGAGATGGGGCGTTTCGAAAGCTTTCTGTGCGCGTCAAAAAGCCCGGGTTTACCGCGCGGGCGCGGCTGGGGTATTACGCTTCGCGACGCTAGATCGCGCACGTCCGGCGCGAGGCCCTCAACGTAGATTCATTTCGCGAAACCACTGGACAAACTTTGGTATGCCGATTTCTATCGGGGTTTGAGGTTGGTAGCCAAGCAACCGCCGCGCCTTGCTAATGTCGGCCCATGTGCGTGGAAGATCTCCGTCCTGCAGTGGATGCCTTTCGATGATAGCCTCTCTACCGGATTCTTTCTCGAGCAGCTCAATCAATCGATTGAGCGTCACGGTTTGCGATTCCCCGAGATTGATTATTTCAAAGAGAGTTGCTTCGTAGCTGAGGGCCGCTATGATCCCGTCGACGATATCCTCGACGAAGGTGTAATCGCGCTCAGTGCTGCCGTCACCAAAAACGGGTATCGGGGTTCCCTCGATGATGCGCCGGGTGAATTTGTGGATTGCCAGGTCAGGTCGCTGCCGCGCGCCATAAACCGTAAAGAATCTCAGGCACAGCACGCGAAGACCAAAAAGATGGCTGAACGTAAAGGTGAGCATCTCAGCGGCGGCCTTGGTCGCCGCGTATGGTGAGATTGGCGCCAGAGCAGAATCTTCACGAAACGGCAAGGACGCGGTCGGCCCGTATACGGAACTCGACGAGCCAAAGACAAACCGCGGAACGTGAAAATGGCGGGCATACTCCAGGAGATTGAGCGTCCCGGCGATGTTGACTTCCTGATAGAGACGGGCGTTTTCGATGGAGGGTCGGACACCGGCGCGAGCCGCAAGATGAATGATTGCGTCAAACCGCTCGCCGATCATCTCGAGTGCAGCGGAATCTCGAATATCGAGCTCAAGCAGGCGGTAGGCGGGGTTTTCAAGATGTGCTTCAATGTTGCGCCGTTTCTGAGCGCGATCATAAAAGTCGTCGAAATTGTCGACTACGGTGACACTCGTTTCCGACTGCGCGAGTAGGCGGTCGACGACGTGACTGCCAATGAAACCCGCGCCGCCAGTGACAAGAATGCTGGGCATATTGTTGTTGCCGGATCAGTTGTCAGCTGTCAGTTGTCAGTGATCAGGGGCCGGGTAGAATGGGAGATGGGGAGATAGGGGTGGCGGCCGTTAGTAGTACGGGCTTTAGGCGGAATCTCGGATGTCGCGTCATTCCGCCTATAAGGCGGTACTAGAAACGATGGCTTCCCCAGCTCCCCTGCTCCCTGACCCCGGCCCCCCTGACCCCTGCTCCAGATCCGTGGTCCGGTCCTTTATAGCACGCGGGTTGACTTGATCGCCACAATCCGCCCGACCTGAGGTGATCTCGCGCGAAGGCCGCGAAAGATGCAAAGCAAGAGGAGACTCTAATCCCTGGGGATTGCGGACCATTTCTTAGTATTCTTATTCTCATGCGCGTCTTTCGCGAGGGAACAATCCTTGAAACCTTTTGTTTGGAGGCGACACTCACGTTTGTGAGACACGTTCGATTCGCGATGGACCAGACGTGAGGGCTCAAGGCTGCACCGACTGGGTTTAAGACCAAATCGAGAACAGATGTGATTAGCAGCGGGGCGGCGATGGAGCGGAGGGCGATGGCGTTTTCGGAGTTGGCGCCAGGGGTAATTGCTCGGGCGAGGACCGGGGATGAGGATGCGTTTCACCTCATCTTCAATCGCTATGGGCGCCCCATCCTTAGCTTTATCAATAACTTAGTTCAACATCGCGATCTTGCGGAAGAGCTCGCTCAGGAGACCTTCGTCAGGGCCTTTCGGAATCTGAGTGGTCTTCGCGAGGAGGCACGATTTTCGACCTGGCTTTTCGGAATCGCCAGGAATGTGGTCTATGAGGCAAGGCGGCAGACGCTCCGCGACGAAAGAAACGTGGCACTGGATGAACCTGAAAGCATGCGACTCGAGTCTCAGGAGATTCAACCGGAGGGTGTCATGCGGGATCGTGAGCTCAATGAGGCGATTTCGCGAGCGCTGGCGTTCCTTGATGAGGACAAGCGAACAGTTTTTAGCCTGAAGATATTTCACGAGAAGAGTTACGAGGAGATAAGTGAGATCACGGGGCATTCCATCGGTAAACTGAAAACTGATCTGCATCGTGCGAGGGCGGAGATGCGAAAGAGGATCGCCGCCCATTTGGCCTGAATTATGAAATGCGAACAATGTCAGCTTGAACTCGAGGATCTTCTTTATGGCGACGCCTCGGCGGCCCGTTCAGCCGAGACGCGCGCTCATCTTGCGGGTTGTCGGGATTGTCGCGCCTGGCTTGGAGAACTCGAACGTGAGAGCGAGGCCTTTACCCGCTACCACGCCCAGACTGCCCTCGAGCCGACCTCCGGCATGTGGCTCTCGGTGCGTGACCGAATGCGCGAGGAGAGGGGAGGCGTGGCCTCGATCACGGAACCGGCTCCGGGGACGTCTGGGTTGTCTGTTTTTAGCCGACTGGGACAGTGGGTGCGGCGGCCCGTTCTTTTGCGGCAGGCAATGGCGGCCATTGCGTTGATCGCCGTCACGGCCCTCGTCACGGCTTTGCTGCTTGCTCGTCGCGACACCGCGCGCGACCAGCTTGCAGGCGGGCCAGGTCCCGACGCGACGATCTCTCAGCCGTCACCATCGCCGACGAGTCCGACACCGCTGACTGAGATGCCGAAGAATGAGCCTCGCCGCGATGAGCCGCGAGTGGTCGCGAGTCTGCCGAAGCCGAAACAGGCAGTGGTGTCGGACGAGGCGCTGCTTCGCGCGCAAGTAGCGAAGACCGAGAAGGCTTACGTCGACACCATCAGAATGCTCGATCGGGCGATCGCAAAGCGGAAGGGGACTATCGACCCCGGAGTCTTTTCGCAGTACGAGACGAGCATTGCCCTGATAGATGAATCAATTGATAAGAGTCGCGCGGCGTTACGTGGGCGCTTCAGCGATCCGGTGGCTGAACAGTTCCTGCTCTCGGCCTATGCGCGGTAGGTTGAACTGATGCAGGAGATTGCAATTCAATGAGCGCGCTCGATCAAGGGAACAACAAAACCATGAAGGGCAGGACGCTACTTCTCGCGCTATTTCTGGCGGTCATCTGTGGATCGCTCGCGGTGCGCTCGGCGCAGAATCCTAATCCAGATGAGATCCATGAAACCTATGAGCTCGCGGCCGGAGGCTCGGTGAGTGTCTCGAATCTGAGTGGATATATTCGAGTCAGCGGCTGGGATGAGAATCGGGTGCGGGTGGATGCGATCAAGCGCGGCGCGCGACGAGAGGAGTTCGGCGAGGTGCAGATCCAGATCAGTTCCACTCCGGGGTCGCTGGTTGTGAGGGCGATCTCTCAGAGGACCCGCGAGGCGCGCATATCTCCGCAGGTTACTGTTGACTTCGATATCAAGGTGCCGCGCTCGGCGATCCTCAGCTCCGTCACGAGTTCCAGTGGTGAAGTGCAGGTACGAGGCCCGGTGGCACAGGTGACGGCCAGATCCAGTAGCGGCTCGATAGATGTCCGCGATGTCCGAGGGACAACCTCGCTGACAACGACGAGCGGACCGATCATTGCCCGCAATACAGGCGGACCTGCAGCCGACACCGTAGCGATTTCCACAAGCGGCAGCGTTGATGTTGAGCAGCCCAATGGGAGAACAACGGCGCGTTCGTTGAGCGGAGCTGTTTCGGTGATCGGCGCCGCGGGTGACGTGACTGCTGATTCCACCGGTGGCCAGGTTCGGGTTGAGAGGGCACGCGGACGAGTCAACGCGAGCTGCAACAGTGGCAAGGTTCTTGTCCGTGACGCTGCCGAGGGAGTGACAGCGAGGGGGGTTTCAGGAGGAATCGAGATAACCCAGGCGAAGGGCCGCGTCAGCGCCATCACGTTGAGTGGAGGGATTATTCTCAAGGAAGTAGAGAGCGTCGATGTTGTCGCCAAGACGACGAGCGGGAACGTGACCTTTGAAGGTCGAGTGGGTCCTTCCGGCCGTTACGCGCTCGAAACCTTCTCGGGCGTCGTTCTGGTGACCATTCCCGATGACAGCCAGTTCACTCTGACGGCGAGGACGTTTAACGGTTCAATGAACACCGAATTCCCCATTCAGATCGAGCCGGGCAGCATTGGTGGTGACCGGCAGATACGTGGCACGGCGGGCAAGGGTGGCGGCGAGATCATTGCTACGAGCTTTAACGGCAGAATCGAGATTCGAAAGGCAAGATCAAAGGTGCCGGCGGGTCGCTGAACCTTTTTTCTGAAACCCGGCGGGTTGAGCTGACACTCACCGGACAGGAGGATATCTAAAGATGAACTTGATACTAGCAATCGGATTGTCGGCGACGGCGGTTATAGCTCCCGGACTCTTGTGGGGCTCGCACATGCATTTCAGACACGCAACGGACAGTGCGTTTCAGGGGAAAGATGAAGGCCAGGTGCGCGACCAGGTTACCAAAAGTGTCCCACTGGCGCGCGGCTCTAACGTGCGCGTGAGCGGACTAAACGGCGCGCTGATTGTAGAAACCTGGGAGGGCGAAACGGCTGAGATCGATATTACGGTGACGGCCTCTGACGCTGAGGCGTTGGCGAGGCGGCCCTTGCTGGTCGAGGAGACGGGCAACAGCCTGACTATTCGGACGCAGGAAAAGCGAGATCAGGGTCGCGACCGCGGCTGGGTCCGACATCGAGCGCGCCTGAAACTCCCGCGAACAGTCAACCTCGAAATTTCCGGTATCAATGGGCGTGTTGACGTAGGAGAAATCACCGGCACAATCGGGATCAACGGGGTCAATGGCGCCGTTAGTGTGGCCGAAGCGGCTGAGGCGACTAATATCAATGGCATCAACGGGCATGTTTCGGTCTCGCTGACTCGGCTGGGTGAAAAGGGGCTCGAGGTCCACGGAATTAACGGCGGGGTGGAATTGGGCTTTCTTGGCAGCGTCAATGCGTCGCTTGACGTGAATGGGATCAACGGTGGGGTGAGCAGCGACTTTCCGTTGACCGTCCTCGGCGAAATGAAGCGCGGCGAGATGCGGGGCACGATCGGCTCGGGTGGGCCAAGGATCAACGTCCACGGCATCAATGGCGGCGTCCAGTTGAAACGTCGTTAGTAAAAGCAAGGGCAGGCGGCTGGAATCAGGGATCAGAGGGCAGGGATCAGGGGTCAGGGGTCA
>JBDTUW010000234.1:0-6545 GCA_040007555.1 Acidobacteriota bacterium
TCGCCGATCGATTCAGCCCCGAGCTCGCGGCGAAAGCGAAGATGTTCAGCAACCTGCGCCACCAACTCGGCAAGTTCAGCTCGTGAGTCCATCGAGAACACCTACTGTGGAGAAGACTACTGTTTCAATTCAATAATCTCGTCGAGGACGCGGTTGGCGATTGCACGTTTGGTGGCGAGCGGAACATCGATTCGCGATCCATCGCGCCTGATCAGGGTGACTGCATTGTTTTCCGAGTCAAACCCGGCGTCACTTCGCGTGATGTCATTGGCAACGATCAAATCCATGCCCTTTGCCTGGAGCTTCTTTTCAGCATTGGCGAGCAGCTCCTCGGATTCAGCGGCGAAGCCCACAAGGAGTTTTCTATCGCCATTCGTCCTCGAGAAGGAGTCTCCAACCGCCGCTATTATGTCCTCGGTTGTTTCCAGCTCGAGCGTCATCGAGTTGCTGCCTGTTTTCTTCAGCTTCTCAGCGGCCCGGAGAACTGGCCGAAAATCAGATACCGCCGCACAGCCAATGAAAACTGTAGTCTCGGGCAGACGGTCCATCACCGCCTGATACATCTGCGCGGTAGAGCGGACCGAAACCACATTCACGCCAACCGGAGGCTCAAGTCGTGTCGGGCCCGCAACGAGGATCACCGACGCTCCACGAGCACGGGCAGCACTCGCCAACGCAAAACCCATCTTCCCTGAAGACCGGTTACTCAAATATCGAACTGGATCCAGCTCCTCAATCGTCGGACCAGCGGTCACCAAAATGTGCTCGCCTTCGAGATCCCTGCGCCGACGGCGTGATTCCACGACGTCGAGCGAACGCTTTACAATGCGGTCGATATCCGCGAGACGACCAACGCCCACTTCGCCACACGCCTGATAGCCATCGTCTGGATCGACAAATTCGACCCCGCGATCACGCAGTGTTGAAAGATTTGCCTGCGTCGCGGCGTGATTCCACATCTCGACGTTCATTGCCGGCGCCAGCAATACAGGGTTGGTATTCGATAAGTAGACGGCCGAGAGGAAATCGTCGGCAATGCCGTGGGCAAACTTGGCGATGATGTTCGCTGTTGCGGGCGCAACCAGCAGCAGATCGGCTTCCCTCGCGACGCTGATGTGTTCGATCTCCGCGTAACTCGCGCGATCGAACATTTCGACGATGACCGGCAAGCCCGACAGTGCTTCAAAGGTGAGCGGCCTGACAAACTCAGTCGCACTCCGCGTCATGATGACGCGCACGTCAGCACCCGCGCGCTGCAGGCCACGAAGGACTTCAGCCGCTTTGTACGCGCCAATGCAGCCTGTAACTCCGAGCAGGACCCTCATGACCAGCACCAGGCCAGGTGCGCGTTCGCACCTCTTAACTCACTCCCCGGTAGACGCGGCAGAAGGAAGGCATCTCTTCAGAATTGCTGCTACTCTTCCTCGAGTGGCAGGATCTCAAATTGCACCAGACCGCGATTCACTTCCTCAAGTGCGATGCGCGTCGGCTTGGCGTTTGGCATCTGGACGCGCGGGCGCGCACCCTTCTGAAGCTGCTTGCTTCTCTTGGCGGCAATCAGAATCTTTCGATACTTGCTGTCAATTCCTTCAACCGCCATCTGTTCATTGTGATTCGTCATCTATTCGCTCTCTTTCGGTTAACTCAGGCAAATTCCGTCAAGATCGCTTCCGCCAGCGGAGCTCGCCGCTCTCGAGCACAACGTCTCGCAAGAATGATCGCGACAAGTTCCTCGGTTGCTGACTCCAGTTCATCATTGATGATGATGTAGTCGAAGTGCTTGTACTCCGCGGTTTCATGCGACGCGTTCTGCAGGCGCAAGCACAGATCGTCATCATGATTTTCGCCCCGGGATCGCAGTCGAGCTTCGAGCACCTCTCGCGAGGGCGGCAGAATAAAGACGCTGATCGAGTCTGGAAAAAGCACTCGAGCGGTTCTCGCCCCCTGCACATCGATCGTCAGCACCACATCAAACCCGGCTTCACGATGCTCATCCACAATCCGTCGCGACGTGCCGTAGAGGTTCCCGTGAACTTCCGCCCACTCCAGAAACTCTCCACGGGCGATCATCGCCTGAAAATCAGCCGGTGAGACGAAATGGTAGTGATGTCCATCCTCCTCACCAGGTCTCGGCGGTCTCGCCGTCATCGAGATCGACGACCGAACTCCCGAAACGCGCTTGAGCATGCGCTCAACCAGCGTCGTTTTGCCCGCGCCGGAAGGAGCTGAAACGATGATCAGATTGCCTGCCATCTGCGGTCCGGTCCGGTCTTTACTACTCGTTACTCAACATTGAGCGCCTGCTCACGGAGTTTTTCGACATCGGTCTTGATTTCGATTGCGGCATCACAGATCGAGAGCTCGGAAGACTTGGAGAGAATCGTATTCGCCTCGCGATTGGTTTCCTGTAAAAGAAAGTCCAGTTTCTTGCCGATCTCGCCGCCGCCGCGCACCAGCTCCTCGAGTTGCGCGAGATGGCTCCTCAGGCGCGTGATCTCCTCCGTAATGTCGCTCCGTTCGGCCAGATAGGCCACTTCCTGAGTCAGCCGTGTTTCATCAATATTTGCATCGCCAAGCAACTCCCTGACGCGTGCGCGTAGTTTGTCTCGATACTGCTCAACAATCGGAGCCGCGCCGTCTTCGATAACGGAAAGCTGGCCGGCGATCCTCGCAGTGCGCGCCAGCAGTTCCTTCTGCAGCTCGTGCCCCTCAACGGCCCTCATCGCAATCAAAGCCGTCAATGCTTCGGTCAACGCCTCTTCGATGCCCTGTGAAACAGCGTCACTCAGCGCGTTTCCGGTCGAGATTGGTTGGAGCGCGCCCTGAAGTCTGGCGATCGTCGCCAGGTCAGCCTCACCCGCAAGTCCAAACTCATCCCGCATCGTCCGCATGGCATCGAGGTAGCCCCGTATCAACGGCCGGTTCAACTCGTATTTGACCTCGTCCGATTGCGTCAAACCAACGTTGACATCGATGCGTCCCCTCGAGACGGCCGCCTGAATCTGCTTCTTCAGCGGAATCTCCCAGGCTGCTAACTCCTGCGGTCCCCGCCAATGGATATCCAGATTCCGGTTATTGACCGAACGCATCTCCACCGTGACAGTGAACGATCCGCCTGTCGCCGTGCCGCGCCCATATCCGGTCATACTCTTTAGCATCTGTACTCCACCGTCTACCCCACTATCAGCCATGCGGCGGCCAACTATCAACCAACCAGGGTCTCTTCGGCAAACTGAAGCTCGTAGAGACGATGGTAAACCCCACGTCGATTAAGGAGTTCCTGGTGCGTTCCCTCTTCGACAATTCTGCCCGCATCCATGACAACTATGCGGTCGGCGCGTCTGATCGTCGACAGACGGTGTGCAATGACGATCGTGGTGCGGCCCGTCATGAGGTTGTTGAGCGCCCGCTGCACGAGCAATTCGCTCTCTGCGTCGAGGGCGGATGTCGCCTCATCGAGGATGAGAATCGGCGCGTCCTTGAGAATCGCGCGCGCAATTGCCAGCCGTTGCCGCTGCCCGCCCGAGAGGACCAGTCCACGCTCCCCAATAACCGTCTCATACCCTTTGGGAAGACGGCTGATAAATTCGTCGGCGAGTGCGGCCCGAGCCGCTTCTTTGATTGACTGATCGCTGTCGTAGCGGCCATAGGCGCCATAAGCGATATTGGCGCGCACCGTATCATTGAAAAGGTGTACCTCCTGGCTGACGATGGCAATCTCAGCGCGCAGCGAGGCCAGTTGGAAATCTCGAACATCGTGTCCATCCACCATGACCGCGCCGCGGGTCACGTCATAGAATCGAGGCACGAGACTCATGACCGTGCTTTTGCCAGCGCCGCTCTGCCCGACAATCGCAACCATCTCGCCCGCGCGAACCTTGAAGGCAATATCCTCGAGAACCGGCAGATCAAAGCCGGCGCCATATGTGAACGACACATGATCGAACACTATCTCGTGCTGGCGTCGTTCGAGCGCGGCTGCACCGGTTCGGTCGCGCATCTCCATCTGGATATCCATGACGCTGAAGATCCGCGCTGCTGACGTCAGACCCTGCTGTAAATCGTGTTGCAGGCGACTCAAACGTCGAATCGGATCGTAAGTCTTGAACATGCAGACGAGGAATGCCGCAAAGCCACCCAGGCTCATGCTCCCATCCTGAATGCTCCGCTGCGCGTACACGAGCAGCCCCGCCACCGCAATAATGCCCAGTGTTTCGAGGACGATCGGAGAGAGGAAGTAAATTCTCATCGCCCGCAGCTGGTCGCGCATTTGTTTGCGCGCAACCGTCCGGAAGCGGTCACTTTCAAACTGTTCCATTCCAAAAGCTTTGACAACACGTTGTGATGAGATCGCCTCCTGCGCGACATCCAGCATCTCGGCGCCGCTCTCCTGTCGCGAATTGATGTACTTTCTCAGCCGTCGATTGAAGTGAGTTGTCAGAAAAGCGACGGGAGGCGCGAGAAGCAAAAGGACGGCTGCAAGCTTCCAATTGAAGCGAAAGAGGAGGAACAGATAGACAAGCAGACTAACCGATTCGCGCATCATGTCGCGCAGCGTATCCGAGACTGAGCGTTCAACCATGGCCGCATCCGACATGATTCTCGCCGTCAGTTCATTGGTTGGATGCAACGCAAAAAAGGGGGCCGACTGCCGAATAATATGGTCGTATAACGACGAGCGAACATCGGCAATGACATTCTGACCGATGTGGCTCATGTAGAAGGACGAGAAGTATTCGGTTACCCCCTTAAGCACGGTGAAGCCAACGAGCAGCAAGGCGATGGTCTTGAGCGAGCTGGTACTTCCTGTTGGAAGAAAGTTGATTCGGTTGATGAGGCTGTTGGCTGCCGAGGAGCCCGCAATCGTGTCGAAGAGGGGTTGGAGGAGGAGGATCGTCGCTCCCTCGAAAAGCCCGGTGAGGATCATGAGCACGATGGAGATCGCAAAGACCCCCGAGTACGGCTTCAGATACCTCAATAGTCTGGGAAAGTCGGTCATTACATGCTTGTCGCGGGTAACTAAGAATTATATTGATCGCAAGCCGGGAAAGGCAAGACATAGGACCTCACGCGAAGCCGCGAAGGCGCGAAAGACGCGAAGAAGCATAAAGGTTGAATAGTCCTCCAATCCTACCTTCGCGTCTTTCGCGTCTTCGCGTGAGGTCTTCCTCCTGACGCGCGAGTCCCCTCTGGATTTGCACCGCAGCTATCCGCCCGGATTCGCGTCCTCACCTGCGAACTCGCGTAAGTACGTATTCCCCTTATATTCCATCTCCGTCAGAATTCCGATTTTCGACGTGTAATACCCTCGCGCCGTTCTCGACTTGAGCTCGCGAAAAAACAACTCTTCAGGCTTCTTCGGGTCCGCCTCGTTCTGCGACATTCGCGTCAACACCGCCAGACGCTGCGCCGGACTCGCCTTAAGAAACGTCTTCCCGTTCATCTCTACGGCAAGCTGATCGACAACCTTCAACCCATCACGCCACTGCTGACGAGGATCATCCTCGAACGCTTCAAGGAGCCGCTGATCGATGTATTCCGCCACCCTCGCCGCCCTTGCTCCCGGCGAGTGATCGTCCGCTGGTATGATCATTTCGCTCAGCTCATCGACCAATGCAAACTCGGCAGGCGTGAAGAATCGCGCGATTGGCTTTGGGGCAGGCGCGCGCTTTGGCGACTGCTCGATCTTCACCAGTGGCGCTCCGATCGCGGCCCCGGCGCCCAGTTTGAGCATCTCGCGTCGACTTACGTCGGTATCCTTTTTCTTCGTCGTGTCCGCCATTACAGATTCCCTTTCTTAAACTCGTCGGCCAGGTAATCGCACGAGCGCCAGCAAAGCGCCATGATCGTCCAGGTCGGATTCTGGCATGCCGCATTGACATGACTGCTTCCGTCTACAACAAAGAGATTGCTGACATCATGTGACTGCTGAAACTGGTTAAGAACCGACGTCTTTGGGTCAGAGCCCATACGCGCGGTGCCAAGCTCGTGAATCGACCAGCCTTCAGTCAGGATGTCATTATCATACGCGACAACCTCTATCCCGGCTCCTTCGAGCATCTCCTTGGCAGCGTCACCCATGTGAGCCGCCATCTTCTTATCATTATCCCCAAATTGAATCTGGAATTTCAGGACCGGGATGCCCCAGCGGTCCTTGACCTCCGGATCGATGGAGACGAAGTTGTCGTAACGCGAGAGCATCTCGCCAAATGCGCCAAGACTTATATATGCGCCCGCGTAGTCTCGGACCGCCTTCTTGTAGCTCGATCCAAAGCCCGGACTCGATGAAGCTGTGCCCGGAAACATGCCGGTCCCACTGCCACCTTCAAAGCCGAAGCCGCGAATGAAGTTGGGATGGCGCTCCGCGAGATTGAGAAAACGCGGAATGTAGAAGCCGCCCGGACGACCATCGTCGAGCGTCCGCGGCTTACCAACCAAATCCTTCACAAACCCGCGGGCACTCGGCCCAAGTACGTGCTCGCAGAAATTGTGGCCGACGTGTCCACTTGAGTTCCCGATCCCGGTGGGATGCTGACGAGACTTTG
>JBDTUW010000235.1:0-6538 GCA_040007555.1 Acidobacteriota bacterium
CGATCGTCCCAATATTGACGTGTGGTTTGCTCCGGTCGAATTTCTCTTTCCCCATAACCTAACCCCAAGTCTGAAAACCAAAAGAATCTGGAGCCCACAACCGGACTTGAACCGGTGACCTCGTCCTTACCAAGGACGCGCTCTACCAACTGAGCTATGTGGGCCAACCTCCGACTTACTTTGGAGCGGGCGACGGGGCTCGAACCCGTAACATCCAGCTTGGAAGGCTGGTGCGCTACCAATTGCGCTACGCCCGCCCATTCCGTCGAACCGCCTGCTGTCTGGCGACCGCTCAACATCGATCTTAAAATCTCTATAGCAAAATCTCTATAGATCATTGAGCTCACCGCATTGGCGCTTCAATACTGATGCAGGGGGTAGGATTCGAACCTACGTAGGGCGTAAGCCCGCCGGGTTTACAGCCCGGTGCCTTTAACCACTCGACCACCCCTGCTCGCCAAAAAAAAAGATCAACCGTCGCTACCGGGCTCTAACGAGCAGAGAGGCTCAAAGCATGGAGCCGGTGAAGGGAATCGAACCCATGACCTATCGCTTACAAGGCGATTGCTCTACCAACTGAGCTACACCGGCCCGAGTACCCGCTGCATGACGAAGCAGCCCATAAATGCGGCCACTGACCAAAAGGGCATATTAGCAATTGACCTGCCAATTTGCAAGCGATGTGGGGGTAAATGGTCGGGGGCGTCACGCCTTTCGCAAGATTCCATCCTGGATGCCAGCGCCGGGGCCACGGGGATAGGAGCGAATATTCCCTTACACTTCCCGAACCCGCGCCGATCCTTTAAGACTTCCTTCGTGCCTCGGTGTCTTGTCGACATCCGGGCTCCAACGTATAATCCCTCTTTTGACCTGTAACCGGTATGGGAGGGAGATAGGGCATTTGAGCAAGAGGGACTATTACGAAATACTTGGAGTTTCGCGCGGTGCAAGCGATCAGGAACTCAAGAGCGCTTATCGCAAGCTGGCAATGCAGCATCATCCGGACCGGAATCCGGATAACCAGGAGGCCGAAGAGAGCTTTAAAGAAGCCGCCGAAGCTTATACCGTGCTTTCGAGCGCCGAGACGCGCGCCCGATATGATCGCTACGGCCACTCCGGTGTCGCGTCATCGGCTGCTGGTGGCGCTTGGAATGCCGCAGACTTCGGCGGCCTGGAAGACATCCTCGGTGATTTGTTCGGCGACCTTTTCGGGAGCAGAACCTCACGAAGAGGTGGAGCCCAGCGGGGCTCCGACCTTCGCTACGATCTGGAGGTCACTCTTGAACAGGCGGCCGCCGGCTACCGCACCAAAATTAATATCCCGAGGCTTGATGGCTGTGAGACCTGCTCGGGGTCGGGTGCCGCTTCCGGGACCTCGGCAACAGCCTGCACACTCTGTAATGGACTCGGTCAGGTTCGTTACCAGCAGGGATTCTTCTCCGTCAGCCGGACTTGCCATCAGTGTCGCGGCACGGGCCGGATTATCTCGTCGCCCTGCAAGACCTGCAGCGGACAGGGTCGGGTCGAGAAGCAGCGCGAGATCGAACTCAAAATCCCTGCCGGTGTCGATACGGGCGCGCGTCTACAAATAAGAGGCGAAGGAGAGGCGGGAGCCGGAGGAGGACCCGCAGGCGATCTGTATGTGGTGGTTCACGTCAAGGAGCACGAACTCTTTGAGCGCCAGGGCAATAACCTTTATGCCAACGTGCCCATTACTTTCTCACAGGCGGGGCTGGGTGCCGACATCCAGGTACCGACACTTGACGGTGAAGAAGTTGTGACCATTCCCGCCGGAACACAGACTGGCTCCATCTTTCGAGTCTCGGGCAAGGGGATCGTTTCGCTTCAGGGACAGGGTCGCGGAGACCTCTTTGTGGTAGCGACGGTGATAACGCCCGCCCGCCTGAACCGGGAACAGCGTCGTCTCCTGGAGCAACTTCGGGTGCAGGAGGCTAAACAGGAAGAGAAGCTGGCTCAGAAGATCAGTAGCAAGGTTAAGGACATCTTTGGATGACGATCCGATGACTCTTCGTTTTGCGAGCCTCTGTCGACCAAGCCCTTACCAAAGTCGCGACCCTATTTTTACACATCGAATGGCCCCGGCGTGAACCGGAGGTGGGTTTGGTTTCGTGGGGCCGTGCCAATTGAACAAGAACAAAGACTCAGGAAAAAGACCCCAAGAGAAAGGAAGGCCGAAGCAACTCGTGCACGCGATTCCGCCGATGAGGCCTTTTTTAGCGACTCGATTGCGAAGTTAGTTATTCTTTTCCCGCCCCTCGCGAGCATTCTCTCGTCAAGATTAGCCAAACCACACCTAGCCGCGCTCTCACTTGTCCAACGACGGGTTTTGTTGTAGTGTAATTGTTCGCTACTATATGTTGTGGTAGGACTTGTTGCATTGAGAAACAGAATAGCCTCGCTCATCATCGTGGCGATCGGGGTTGGTTTGGCAGTGTGGTTTATTCGTCGTCTGGACTGGCAGGTCGTCGGAGAGCATTTGCGTGGGATCAGGGTGTGGCCGGTTGTCCTCGCGGCGCTCTTGATCAATTTCACGCTGCTGCTGCGCAGTCTGAGATGGAGGACCTTGCTTGCGCCAATCGCGCGAGTTGGATTGGGCAGCCTTTTTTCCGCGACGACGATTGGGTTTGGCAGCGTATTTGTGTTTGGACGGGCGGGTGAGATCGTGCGCCCGATGGTGCTCAGTCTGAAGGAAAGGTTGCACCCCAGCGCGACAGTGGCGACAATTCTCGTCGAGCGCGTCTTTGATATGGCCGCCGTCGCGACGTTCTTCGCGGTTAATCTTCTCTTTTTTCGCCTCCCACACGGTCAAGGGGTGGAGACCGGCACGCTTGACACGATACATAGCGTAGGGCTGCTGCTAACTGTGGCGACGGTTGCGGGGATTGCAGTACTGATCCTGTTTCGCGTTCGGACGGCTTGGATTGTCGAAAAGTTGGAGGCACGTACGAAGCGGTTTCCGCAGCGATTGGTCCGGCCCATTATTGGCTTCATTTCGCACCTCTCCTCGGGACTCTCGGTTCTTCTCAATTTGCGCGAGCTGCTGATTTGCGTTTTCTACACCGTGCTCGTCTGGAGCTGTGTGACGGGAGCGACGTGGCTGGTCCTCATCGCCTTCCGGCTTGATTTGGGTCTGACGTCCGCGGTTTTCGTCATGGGATTTGGTCTCCTGGGAAGTCTGGTGCCCTCACCGGGCGGCTCTGCGGGGGCCTTTCATGCCGCTGCTGCCGCTGGCCTGATCTTTCTTGGGATCGAGCGAAATCTTGCTGCAAGTGCGGCCATAGTCTTTCATTTCGTTGCGTTTGGTCCCCCGTTTGTTCTCGGAATGTTCTACCTCGTCAAGGATGGGATCAGGTTGGGAAGTTTGCGGGAGATGATTGCGTCCTCAAAGACCGAGGATAGCGAGAGCTCTTCGTCTGTATCAGATTGATTGTGTACAAAAGGAAAGCCCCATGAAATGCCCTTTTTGCAGTCACATTGAAGATAAGGTGGTCGACTCGCGTGAATCGCGAGAGGGAGACGTCATTCGAAGACGTCGTGAGTGTTTGAAATGCGAGCGTCGGTTCACGAGTTATGAGAGAATCGATGAAATTCCCTATATGGTCATCAAGAAGGATGGCCGTCGCGAACCCTTTAGCCGCGATAAGGTAATGGCGGGATTGCTTCGCGCCTGCGAGAAGCGCCCGGTTTCGACGACCAAACTCGATGCGATCGTCAATGCCGTCGAAGCCTTTGTGCAAACGTCACCGGAGCGCGAACGTCCCACGGCGAAAGTAGGCGAGATGATCATGCGTCGCCTCAAGGAACTTGATAAAGTGGCTTATGTTCGCTTTGCGTCAGTCTACCTCGAATTCCAGGATGTCGGCGAGTTCATGGACGAGTTGAAGGGATTGATCAGAGCACGAAAATAGTCTTTTTGGAAAACCCCCATTGGAAACGGTAACGGTCTTGAGAAGGAGATTCGATATGTTTCGAGTGTTGCTTGCATCACTACTGATGATTCTTGCGGTTCCGGCGGGGAAAGCTATGTGCCAGACGGCACCGGACTCTCAGAACGCAATCGCGGCTTCAATTACTGAGAAGGAAGTGCGGGCCGTGCAGCAGGAACTGTTCAAGCGCGGGTTCCTCGAGAAGCAGCCGTCGGGTGCTCTCGATGGCGCCACTCGCGAAGCGCTCATTGCGTTTCAAAAGAAAGAGGGTTTGTCTGAAACGGGCAAGATCGACGACTCGACCGTCGAAAAACTGGGTCTCGCATTTCCACTTGATGCGGAGGACGCCCGAGGCAACCGGCGCAACGGAATTTTGCCCAGAATCGGTTATGCCATTAAGGATGAAACGACAAATGCCGGGAAGGCGATAGGCGGCGCTGCCCGCACAGTCGGCCGGGGCGCGCGGACTGGCGCTCAGAAAACAGTTGACGTCTCACAGGATGCCGCCGGCAAGACCGGCGAAACCGCCAAAACCGCTGGTGATAAGAGCGTCGACGGAGCGCGCACCGTCGGGCGTGGAGTGCAAAAAGCATCTACCGAAGTTACTGAAGTTGCGATTGGCAGAAGCGATGAGAGAATACACAAGGATGTTCGAGACGTGCTCAATGGAGACGATAACACTCGAAGCATCCTCAGCAACGTCAAGGAAGGCCGCGTCACCCTCACCACAGAGGTAAAGTCCGACGCCGATCTCAGCCCGGCAATCAGCGATATCAGGAAGATCTCAGGAGTGCGGTCTGTGGTGGTGATAAATAAGTAACCGGTTTAGGCATTCTGATGGATGCCAGTTAAGCTGATCCTGTCCTTCGAAGGCGATTGAATTCCGTAGACGGTGCCAAAACCACCGGAAGCGAGTATCGGATTTGTCGCCTTCGCTGACATCTCCATCAGACCTTGGCATCACAAATCGGCGTGAAATGGCCGGACCAATGTAGCGCAGTTTGCCTGAATCGCGCCCCTCTGTACCGGCAGCTGACAGATTGCTAGACATCGCGATTCAGGCAGATTGCGCTGCATTCGGCCTTCTGCGGCATTTCATTCATTACTGGATTGTTGATCGCCTCTCGGGCATGAACAGGTACAGCGGATAGTGTCTGTCCGGAAGGGGCTTTTGCATTGGCACAAGCTTGTTGCCGTCAAGGAGGGGATCATCCGGTCTCAGCCAGATGATGGCCGCATACCGACCAGAGCGCATCGCATTTTCCAGTATGCGGTGAAGCTCCGGCGAGCGTCCATCCTGGTATGGCATCCAATCCCCGAAATGGTATTTGCGCCCCGCGGCCGTGACCAGTTCGGGATGCGCGCTGATGCAAAGGGTATCAGGCGTTGTCTTGCTCGCCAGGGTCTCCACTAACTCCTGGTAATAGGGAAGACTGCGCCAGCGATAGCTTTCGCCTCGCGTCATGCGCGAAAACTCAAGAACTCCGGCGAGCAAAAACAAACTCACCAAGGTCCCATAAAACTTCGGGCGGAATTCCATCGACGAAATACTCTGCCAGGCCAAGCCAACGACGATCGCTGCGACAATTGAAGTTTCCAGATAGTAGTTAATATAGGCGCCCGCGTGCGCCGAAGTAAAAATCGCGAAGGCGAAAGACGTGATCAGATAACAACTCAGCAGATAGTAGGGCGAATGCAGAGACGCTTTCAGTCTCTCGCGCGTAAGGGGAAAGAGATTGTCTCTATTCCTGAATATTGCCGTGGCGAACAGACCCAGCGCTATCCAGGTTGCGGGCGACTTTCCCAGACTTAATAGCCATCGCATCGCAGTCAGGCAGCTGTATGGAGTGCGGCTCATGAGCGCAAAGTGCTGCTGGAAATATCCTCCCGCCGACGTTGCGTTGAGCGCGAACCCAATAGCGGCACTTAGACAGAACACGCCGACCAGGATGCTTAGCGCGAGTTGCGGTCTGGCGGTTTGCCAATAAAACGCGGCGATGACTAGCACCGGCAACACGATCGTCTGCTTGCTAAAGATGGCGAGCGTAAGCATGACGATGACAATCAACTCTCTCGAGCCGATTCGACCCGAGCCGTCTCGTGATTTGAACGACAGCGCCAGCGCGCCGATAGCCAGCGCCAGCGCAGGCAAGTCAGGACGCTGCACAGCCAGCCAATGATGCAGCGTGATGCTCGCCAGAAACGCCAAAACTGCCAGCAAAACCGCACCCCGGTTCTGAGTCACTTTCCAAACGATGTACTTGATGCTGAGAACGCAGATGCCTCCCGAAAGGATCGACAGCGCCCTCCCGAACCAGAGCTGCCACCCGAAGGCGCGCAGGCCTGCTCCGATTAGCAGATAGTAGAAGTATCCGTATGGTGCCATGGCAAAGGGCTCGCGCGTTGCGAACCCATAAGGATTTACTCCTTCGGCGCTCATCAGCGACGGCACCCAGATGCAGGCTTCAAAATGGCCGACATCGAAAGGATAGACTAACCGCGATACGCCGACTCCCAGGAGCAGCAGCGCCAATAGGACAGCTGACAATGCGGCCCAGCGTTCGACCATTTTGACTTTTTCGTTTAGGAAG
>JBDTUW010000236.1:0-6535 GCA_040007555.1 Acidobacteriota bacterium
TTGGCGGTTGGCTCGGTTGCGCTTCTTCAGGCGGTGGTTCTCTGGAAGACACCGTTTCCGCTGGCGCTGACAGTTTCGGTGACGATGTTTTCGATATGCGTCTGGTCGACATCGGTGGGGGCGCTGATTCCGATTGTCGCAGACCGCTTGGGAATCGATCCGGCCGTTCTCTCCGCTCCGCTGATTTCTACCCTTGTCGATGCGACCGGTTTGATAATATATCTGACGATCGCAAAGATGATCCTGACGCAGATTTGAATGAGAAACCGACCGCTCAATTACACCCTTCGACTTGGCGTTGTCGGGGCATTAATTCTGATCGGCTTCCTTGGAGGCGCGCAACGAATAGCATCTGCTTCCTTCGTCAACGATCTTCTTCGCTCTGCCATCCCGCTGGGTCTACCGGCCGATTTGTGGGATTACTACATTCCTCGCGATAACGTCCTGAGCGCGCCCAGGGTCGAGCTCGGCCGTCAACTCTTTTTTGATAAGAGATTGTCGTCGGATGGGACTGTCTCGTGCGCCACCTGTCACGACCCGCAGCAGGGATTTGCCGACGGGAGGACCGTAGCTGAGGGGGTTGGCCAGAAGCGCGGTACGAGGAACTCTCCGACGCTGCTCAATGTGCTGTTCAATCCCGGCCAGTTCTGGGATGGACGAGCAGACACTCTCGAAGAACAGGCGGTCCTCCCTCTGACAAATCCTCTCGAGATGGGGAATGAATCGCTTGAGGCCGTGATCGCGCGAGTGAGTGCGCTGCCGGAATATCGAGTGGGATTTGTACGCGTCTTCGGTGGTGGGGTGACATCGATTCGCATGGCGCAGGCAATTTCAAACTACGAACGGACTTTGATTGCGGGCGATTCGCCATTCGATCGTTTTGTCGCGGGTGAGACGTCTGCGATCAGCGACGAAGTGAAACGCGGATTTGCGCTGTTTCGAGGAAAAGGGCGCTGCTCACGCTGTCACACATTCAGCGAGCAGATGCCGTTCTTTACGGATTTCGCATACCACAACACAGGAGTGGCCGCGCGTCACCCGAACTTTGAACGCCTCTCACGGGTGGCATATGACCTCGCCGATAAGCCAGGCACTGCGCGGATGATCGAAGAGCTGGGCAGGCACGAGGGTGGCGATGAACTCGGACGGATGCTCTTCAGTCATCTGGTCTTCGATCTGGGAAGCTTCCGGACGCCGTCACTGCGGAATGTCGCCTTGACCGCTCCCTACTTTCATAATGGGAGCGCGAAGACTCTTGAGGATGTGGTTCGATTCTACAACGAGGGCGGTAAAGCGAACCTCAATCGCGAATGGGACCTCAATGCACTCGCACTCAGCGACGGCGAGCAACGCGATCTCGTAGCCTTTCTCCAATCACTCACCGGACGCATCGATCGCTACTAGCTGGCGGATGGCCGCGACCTATCAGTGATTCGATAGCCCCAACGTGCGTGGCAAGTCTTCAACGATGACTATCGGAGATTGACCTTTAGCTGGAAATCAGCGGCGCGCTGACAAGGTTTGACTTCAATCTCGTTTTTTGAGACTTTCGCTTCCTGGCGTAGCTTCATGCGTTGGCCTGCGTCCCAGGCGACCGGTCTGCTCTGAGCTTCCGCGGATTCTACCTCCGGAGCCGGCCTTGCCACCAACCAATACCTTCCCGGAGCGCGATTTTTAAACTCGAATGAGCCATTCCTGTCGGTCAGCGTCTCAGCATACTGAAGAAGATCACCGGCCAGCGCATCCTCTACCGGTAGAAGATGAATCTGAGACTGCCGCGCTTGCCTTGCAGCATCCTTAGTTGAACTGTCGTTGACGTAAACCACCTGCCCCCGCAGGCTCGCGGCACCTTCTGCAATGTGGACCTCGACGCCGGTCACGCTCTCCCCAGATTTTATCGCGATGCCCGAGCGTGAGTCCTCAGGATTCCTCCTGGGCAATCCCGCCGTCGGCTGAATCAAGGCGCGGACGTACCAGTCTTCCCCAGGTAAGTCTACGTTGAGACGGTAGAGACCAGATACCAGGTTCCTTATCGTGAAGCCGCCGTTCTGATCCAGCACGCTGCCGCGCCAGCTGCCCCAATACTCGTCTGGCACAAAGAACTGATCCTCCCATCGCTTTGTCTGGCTGTCGCTTCTGGCATCGACCAGAGTCTCCTCGAGTTGGAATCGGGTCGGGCTTTCACAGCGCGGAGCAAGCTGACCGGCTTTGGGCATTACCACCCGGCCTGCGATAGCGCCATATTTGACGAGCTTCAAATCAACTCCGACGACATCTGCGCCCCTCAAAACCACGCGGCGTTTGGCGGAGGTCGCGTTCCCCTGCTGACTATAGAGCTTCTGCGCAAAGACGTCGTATTCACCATCCGGGACACCATAGAAGGCAAAGCGGCTCGCTGGAGACAAAGTGGCGACCTTATCGATTTCTCCACTACTCGCGCGGACCATTTTCACACTAATATCGCCAGCCGCGTAATCCGTCCCGAGGTCGCGTGACACAATCCCGCTGATTGCATGACCGTGTTCTCCACGGTGCTCGATGTCTATCCCGCTAATCTCTTCACCCGCCTGCACGGTGATCTCGACAGCGGCATCTCGCATCGTCGCCGGGTAATAAGTGGGGGACACGTCTCCTGTCCCGCTGCCACCGGCATAAACTTCGGAAGCCTCGCTGACGCTGACGACGTACCGCCCCGGATTAAGCCCGTAAAGGCGGTAAATACCGCGGTCATCCGTACTCCACGTTTCAGTGTCTCGCATTACTTTGCGCCCTACCGTATCTCGCACGCGATGGGCAGTCACGTTTACGGAGACGACTGGGTCGCCGGTTAGGTCGGTAACGCGGCCGGTGATCACCCCTCCCTTGACCATGTTGAATATCAAATGCTCGCCTGGGCGACGAAAGCCCGGTCCGGTCGCTCCCGGCTGAATGATGAAACCCGGAGAATGGACCTCCATCGCGTAAAGCCCCGGTGCCAAACCCGGTGTCTTGAACCTACCAGCTGCATCCGTGTTGATGAACTGCATCTGGTTCCTTATTCCCACTCTGTCGATGATGATCTGGGCATCTGCAACCGGCTCGCCGTTTTCGTCCAAAACCAGCCCTGTGATCGCCCTTCGGGGAGATGCAGTATCGGGCGTCTTGGCTTGATCAGACACACGAACGGCACGAGCATTCGCATCAGCGGATTGCGAGGAAGCGCGGTGAACGGTAACCGACAAGGCAATGATCACGGCCAGCGCCAGGCGATTCATCATTGCTTCTCCTGTTCCTTACGACTCAAATCGATCGTAAGCGAGACCTCCGTCTCCGCGCCATTTGTGACACGGATGCGCTGTTTCGGTGGCTGGGGTATTCTCAGATTCGGGTCGAGTTGAGCATAGTTTCCCGATCCCCACGATATGATTAGGTCATATTCACCCATGAGTAGGCCTTTGATGAAAAACCGCCCCTTCTCATCTACCCCTGCTGCTCCGCCAGTACGTACTGGGCCCTCCCGGTGTGCGACTCCGCCGGTAGGCTCCGGACTCTCCCGCACCACCTGAACCGATAGTTGGACCCCCTCCGGCAGAGTTCCGCCGATGACTTTTACCGATCCGCGGATGGAACCAGTGCCCTGACTGACGATTACGCGGAGGCCGATAACCTTCTCGCCCGAGCCGATTTCAAGCCCATCACGCACCTCAATTCCATCTAGCTCGATGCGCAGCAGATGAATCGCAGTCGACGAATCGCCAGTGACCTGAATTGTCATCCTGCCCTGTGGAGCGCCGGTCAGCCGAAATTCGCCATTATGGCCAATCTTTGAGTGGAGCCATCCAGCCATCCTCTGGCTCCGAATGGTCCCGACAAAATACTCTTTGTATACCTGCGCGCTCAACCGCAGCTGAGACAGTGGGGTTTGAGCCGATGCGTCGCCGCCGCTCTCTTCAAAGGTCACCACGCCATTGATAACCGCGCCACGCCTGGCGAGAACCTCTAGTCCGCTTACATCACCATCGCTTACTTCAAAGTATGTACCTTCGCCATAATAGTCGCCCCCTTCCTGAGGCGGCGACAGCTTCGCCTTGTACTTGCCTGGTTTCAACCCGATGGCCGTGAAATACCCATCACCATCCGTGGTGGGACCGGCCACGGAGTTACCGGATTGATCGGCCTCGTTTTCAACCGGGAAACAGCTAACGTTGACGTCCGCGAGCGGCTTGCCTGTTTCTGAATTGATGACCCGCCCTGAGGCAGTATATGTCGTTCCCGGGTCTCGCAGTTTGATGTCAATGCTAGTGATTTCCGTTCCCTCCGCGACCTCGATGACCGTCGCCTCCTCTTGTTTAACTACGTCAGAGTAATACGTGACCTGGGCTCTCTTGCCGTTAATCGCGTGCCTTATAGCGTCATTCTCTCCGCCAGCCCTGGCGATGTAGCGACCTTTCCGAAGCCCAAAGATACGGTAGACGCCGCGGTCGTCTGTCTCGAACGCTCTCCCGTGGACATTTTGCACTTCACGCCATTCATTCTCGCCAACCGATTGCATGAGCCTGACGGTTCTTCCGATTTGAGGGCGTCCATCTTCATCTGTCACACGGCCAGTGATCACGCCGCCGCGCACCAGGGCGAAATCGACTTTTCCCCGTGCCTCACCTTCATCGAGAGTGACCCTGACCAAGGCGTCCAGGCCGTGTGCACCGCTCGCCGGCAAATATGCATGCGCTTTGGGAGTGACCTGATACTGCCCAGCTGGAAGTGCTTCGAACTGGTACCGTCCCTCCGCATCGGTGTTGGTTTGGTAAGAGTACCGGTCCACGAACTCACGCCCGCCGATCGAGAATATTCGAGCCTCCCTGATTCCGGGGGGGAACTCTGTAATCGTTACCGTTACGTTGGCCGAAGGTTTCCCGTCTTTGGTCACACGACCGCTAATCGAGGCTGTGCGCGGGCGGCGGTCGTAATCCGACGTCTGAGCGAAAGCGAGCGAAGAGAGCAACAGGGTCGCGGCGACCAGTAGCAAACTTCGTAATTGGCAATGCATGCGGCGGCCTCTCAGGGCGGCGTTGATCTACGCTCCGGGACAATGGCGTGTCGAAGAGCGCTAAAGCGGGCAAAGTTCGTTTCAGACTAGATTGACGGAAGGATCGTCGGACTCTGAACAGGATATGTCAATCGAATAATATAGGGTGTCCCGGAAAATCTACTGGCGCTGGCCGTGAAGTTTGGTTCTCCGCCATCCCGGCCCACGCGTCCGCATCAGTGCGATCATCGCCACCGGAGCTTCGAATTCACCCTGCGGCTGACATAGCTGAGGGCAAGTGAACCGAGCACAGATTTGACACTGCGTCTCGCTCGCCTCCGGATCCTGCCCGCGCCTACAGCGCTAACAGCCTTGTCGATTAAGGTGCGACTGCGCTTTGGCTGCATCAGACTATATACCAGGAAACCCGCGCCTGCGGCGACACCGAGGGCAGTCAATGGGGTTTCGCTCACGCGTCGCTTTAAGACTGACCAATAGCTGGCCGGCCAGTCGTCGTAAACTCGATGGACCTCAGTTGCATTGATCATTGGAACCGCCGTTTCCGTAGATACCGCATTAAACCGAACTCGTGCCTCAAGGAACCCTCTGCAAATGGCGTTCCACCTCGCAAAAGGGTCAGCAGGCAATCAATTTCACCTGGTTCGTCAAAGGTCGCTCAATTTGGGAGGCCTGGGTGCGCACGGAACGTGGTAAAAGAGATATTTAGGCCCGAAGAGGGACTCAATCTCCGTTGATGCCCACGGTGTAGTACAGAGCATCTTGTTTAACCGACCGGTGTTAACGGCTTAATCAGCGTCAACGTCGCTTCCGAATGAGGACCCCGAAAGTGGAGCCCCACAGCAGGCAATCTCGTCTGGAGGGCAGACAAGATGGAGCTCAACTTGGCGGGAGGCGATAAAAGGGCCCACTTTCGCTTTCCGCTTTTGGACATCAATCGTACCGCTTTCCCACGGTTCGCGTACCAGTTGTAGAAATTATCGAGAGAGTCAGTTCCTCGGTCGCCCAAGCCGCCGTCTCACCACTCCACTGATAGTCGCCAGCTCACGCACCCGTAGAACCTTCGCCACCAGAATAAAAACCCCGACCCCGACTGAGACTGAGATCGCAACCGCGAGCATTTTCGCGATGAGCGATCTCTCACCAAGTTGATCGCGTGCCCAGGTCGCCACGAGATGACACACCAGCCCCATCAGTATCGACGCCAACGTCACCTTGCCAAAAGTAGTCGCCAATGCCCAGCCTTGGATTCCAGCTAATCTCCGTCGCATAAAGAAAAGCAGCAGCGTGAAGTTTGCAATCGCTACCGCCGAGACAGACATCGCCAATCCTCTGTGTCCCAGCCCGAACTGGTTGATCGACAGGCTCGCCACAACATAATTCGTCATGATCGAAAGGACGCTGGTGATCATTGGTATTCGCGTTTCGTTCAGCGCATAAAAGGCTGGCGCCAACACTCGGATTGCGGAGTAGGCCGTCAAACCAAGCGCGTAAAACTGCAGAGCTGCGGCT
>JBDTUW010000237.1:0-6509 GCA_040007555.1 Acidobacteriota bacterium
CCACTACTCAAATACTCATACAGTTTGACCGGATCCGTGGCCTCCGTGATCGGGTTGATCCGGAAGGGGATCATGCAAACATCAAACTGGTAGAGATACTTGGGCATCAGTTCATAGGGATGCTGGCCCAGCATTCTCACGTTGGGTTTGTTGAGCAACTCCGCGACGTCGACGCCGAAGATTCCACCCAGAAGGACGAACGTATAATCGGGTCGCTGTTCGGCCAGAAAGGCGACGAGCTCGAGGTCGAACCAGTCCGCGATGGCGCCGAAGTAGCCAACTATCGGTCGCTTGACGTCCGCCAGGAGATGGCTCGGACCAAACCGTGAGACATAGAAATCATAGTCAACCGCATTTCGCGCGAGCCGAAGCTTGTCGGCTTGCAACGACCACTTCCTCTGGAGGCAGGCCGATGACACAACGAGAAGGTCGCACTTCGCCACCAGGTGCTGTTCCGCTTGAACGATCGCCGGTTTGATCCCGGGAAAGCGATCCCACTCGTCCATGCAGTCGTAGATGACGCGCCAGCCCCAGCGCTCCTGAGTCAGCAGCGCGAGCTCCGTCCACGAAGCTATCATGACGTAGCTGATCGCGTCATCGATCGAGAACGTCAGGCGAAGCTCCTCAAGCGACGCTTCCAACTCACTCTGATTGACTCCCCCAATGACCTCGCCATAGACATCGGGTTGATGCACCGAGCACAGCTCAATCTCAAAAACGTTCTCTTTGATCGACTTCACCGATACTCGCGGGGCGCTCCCCGCCGGCGTGAAGCGCGTCGTGCTGATGTAAAAAACTCGATGACCGTGCGCAGCGAACTGCGAAATGATCTGCTGGGGTCGCTGATAGCGAAAGTCCCAATCGATGACTGAAAAGCACACCACATCCGGGAGGCCTCGCCGTTGCGGGATTGGCTCCTCGTCGAGCATCATCCGAAGCTCGGATTCATGTGGAGTGGGCAGCAATCGTATTCCGGGACGTGCCTCAGTCCTGGCCTTTGCCGGCCCGGGGACGACCGGACTCGCCGCCGATGCGGAAAGACCCGAGAGTCGTGATCGGATCTCCTCGAGAAGCGGAGCGAGATTGGAATGCCATTCGACCTCACGACGATCCACAAGAAAAGCCGGTCGTGCAGTCGGTTCCTGCTCCGGATTGGTTCCACCCGTGATCGACCGCAGTCCCCTTCGCACTTTCCTGAGTTGATTGAGCAGGCGCCATCCGCGTGAGATTTTCAGTCCGAGCAGCTCAAGTTCCACCGATTGAACGGCTTCTCGCAAAACCTGCAGATGAGCATCCTTTTCTGCAAGTTCCTCATTGAGGATACGATTTGCGGAAGCGAGACCCTGACTGATCTTTAGATGATTCTCGATCTCGCCTTTTAGCCACGTGATCGCCTCGTCCCGGGCCCGAATGGTCCGCTCATGCTCGCTCGCCTGTGCAGTTCTGTGCTGTAACGCCTTCTCGACCTCAGTCAGTCGCTCAGCGCTCACTCGCTCGCTCGTTCGGTTCCTGCCCTCCTCACGCCGCAGCAGGTCCTCAACCGTCTGGCCCAGGACGCGAAGCGCGGTCTCCTGATCAGTCAAACGCCGCTCAAGATCAAGTCTGGATTCGCGCATCTCCTCGTTGTCTCGGAGGAAAGAGGCGCTCGGAGTCATTTGTTTAGGCATCGGGTGAGTAGTGCATTAAATCTGACGGGACGATCGGTCCTCGACGGTCCTGGGAGGTTCCACATAGCAGGTATTTCTCTTGCCTTCTGATCAAAGAAACACGATTACCGCACGGTGAGGAAACTGCGTCCCCTTGCTCTAACATCGGACCACGTGCACCCTGACAGTGTATGGGGATTGTCACTGCGGGAACATCGATTGGAGCCCGAACCGCGCGTCAGACGTGCAAGAGAAATTCCAGCCTACCCCGCGAGAACATCGCAGTCGGTACTCGGAATCCTCTGCACCCTCAGCCGTGATAGCGCCGTCATTATACACGCCTCACGAATCGGAGCAAAACAGAGGGGTGTACGGTCGCCTGGGTTCAGGAGCCAGCCGGCGATATATCTGTGCCTTCCCCTGTCCCGTCCCTTCCATTCTCCCTTCCAGCGGAACACCGATCATCGAGGTAGACGCTAACGCGTTGAGAAGTGGGGCTCGAATTGATAGCTTAGCGGCGGGGTTTAGGTTGTAATTTGTTCGGCGGTTCATCCGTGCTCGAAAGTAGACGAGAGGAATCGCAAAGCGATATGGACGATCAGACAACAGAACAGCTCTGCACAACCACTTCATCGCGAGTGGACAATCAAAAAGTGGTGATCGCAGGATACTATGGCTTTGGCAACACCGGAGACGAAGCCATTCTCAGTGCCATGCTGGCGGACCTGCGCGCGTCAATTCCCGAGCTTGATATCGTGGTTGTTTCGGGCTCACCCGAAAGAACAGCAACAGCCTACGCCGTCAAGTCAGTTTCTCATATTGCCGTCAGCTCGATAATTGCGGAAATTGAGACCTGCGACTTGATTATTGTGGGAGGCGGGGGGCTCTTTCACGACTACTGGGGTGTCAAAGCCGGCGGCTTCCTGACGCATTTCCACTCGGGCATTACCTACTATGCGATTTTTTCATTGCTCGCAGCTCTGCTCGAAAAGCCCGTGCTCCTCTATGCTTTGGGAGTGGGGCCGCTCTTATCGGATACCGGCAGGCAGTTCACCCGTATGTCTTTTGAACTGGCAACCACTGCCACAGTGCGCGATGCCGAGTCCAAAGAGCTTCTCGCGTCCATCGGCCTGGATGAAACCAGAGTCACTCTCACCGCCGATCCGGCGTTCAGATTATCGCGGTCAGGCGACGAGCGCGCCCTTATAGTCCTGGAATCGCAAGGCCTCTCGCCTTCCAGCCAAGTCCTGATTGGCGTCGCCCTCCGAGAATGGGACGTTGGCGTCGAGACAGAATCATGGTCCATTGAAATCGCGAAAGGCCTGGACAGTCTTATTGAGCGCTTCGATGCACGAATCGTTTTTCTGCCCCTGCAACGCCTCGACGACGCCCTCACGAACGACATCAGGATTTCGCTGTCAGTCCGGGATCAGATGCGCCACGGAGAGCATGCGATTCTGCTTCAGGACGAATACTCGCCAGGAGACATGGCCGCCCTGCTGGCTCAGTGCCGGATCGTCATTGGAATGCGCCTGCACTCGATAATCCTTGCTGCCAGCGCCCACGTACCCGTGATTGCACTGGTCTACGACCCTAAAGTGAAAAGCGTCATGAGGCAGCTGAGATGCGAAGAATTTGCTCTGGACCTGCGGAATTTGGATGCCGTCAGCCTGTTTCAGATGACGGAACGGGCGCTCAGAGATCGAGCGTCGATAGTCTCTCGCCTTGGCACTTCAGTAACGGAGCTAGCTGGTGCAGCCGAAGAAAATAATCGCCTGGCAGTCACGTTGCTCAAGACGGGAGGTGCAAGCCGAGCAAATCCTCCTGAAGAAGTAGTGAGGTTCCTCAACAGAAACCTGATCGACCTGATTCTCCGAAATGATAACCGCGAACACGCGGTCGAGGTCTTGCAGGCGGAATTAAGCGCATTTGAACGGGCTGCGCGGCTGCAATCAGAGGAAATCGAGTCTAGGGATAGGATCATCTGGGCGCGCGACGAAGGCATCTCCTGGGTGAGACAGGAGTTGAAGCAGTCGCAGGAAGAGAATCGCAGGTTAGCCACTTTGAACGAATCGCTGGAATCGAGGCTCAAAGAGATCTCTCGTCAGAGCATTGAATCCACTTCCAGGCAAGCTCAACTTGAACAAGTGAGCGGACGTTTGGCCGAAAAGGACGCCGCGTTTGACAACGTCCTGAGAGACTTTGAAAACAAACAAAAGCAGGTCGACGAGCTAACTGCCCGGCTCTCAGAAAGAGATCAAGCTTTCCTCTATCGCTCCGCCCAGGTCGAAGAGAGAGAAAGCATCATTGCCGCGCGAGATGATGCCATCGCCGTCTTAAAGGCCCGACTCAGCGAGGCTGAATTTGTCGGGGAGGAGTTGAATGTCACCAACCAACTTTTGGCAACCCAGCTTGATGAGCGAAGCGAAGCTGTACTCTATCGCTCGGCGCAGGTTGAGGAGAGGGAACGCATAATTGCATCGCGCGACGATGCGATCGCCGCGCTGCAAGTTGAGCTCAATGAGGCGCAGGATACTTGGCGGCGGATGACAGCCGACAGCCAGCTCCTGTCGTCGCGGGTGGAACAAAGCGCGCACACCATCGCTTCGCTCGAGGCGGCCAGCACCCAATTGAAGGCCGAACTGAATGACGCCGAGGGGACTCGACAGGGCCTGAGCGCCAGGACCCAGCTTCTGTCGGCACAGCTCTCGAAAACAGAGCACCTACGGGAAATGCTGACGATTCGCGCCGCGAATGCGGAAGGCGACCTTGACCTAATACGAAACACCTTCGCCTGGAGACTCCTCAGCCTCATTGGTCTTGTCGCAGACCCATCAAGCGCTGCAAACAAAGCCGATGCAATCGGTCAGCCGCAAACTCCGACTGGGGAAGTTGTGAGTAATGGCACGCCACAACCGACGTCAGACTCGTCGGCTGTTGAACCCGCGATTACGGGGTTGGCGGCGGATAGTCAGGAGTTCAAGCACAAGATACACTCAGGGGCGGCGCACCAAACTGACGGGACTCAGCGCGAATCGGAACCCTGACGGAGATAGTCTTGCTTCTCGCCCGCCGCACCTCGATCTTTCAGCGTGCTGATGCTCCTCATCGCGAGCTCTACGCCCATCGTCTTTTCGCAAAGCTCAATCGGGCCGAATCGACTCGACCCAACGTCGTCTTGATAACGACGGATGACATTGGTTACGGCGATCTCGGATGTTATGGCGCTCCCGACATCAGGACGCCGAATATCGATCGCCTGGCCAGAGAGGGTGTAAGGCTCACGGACTTCTACTCTGCGCCGCAGTGCACACCAACACGAGCGTCACTAATCACCGGCAGGTATCAACAGCGCGTTGGGCTGGAGCGAGCTCTGGGAAGCCAGGGGGCGTGGCTGGATGAGGGACTTCGTGCAAATGGCCGATCGCTTCCGCGGCTGCTGAAGAACAAGCTACGCTACCGGTTTGGTGGGGAAATGGCACCTCGGTTACAAGCCGAAGTTCGGTCCAAACGCGCATGGGTGCGACTTTTCTTTGGATTTGATTACGGAGCGAGCGCTTCGGTTCATTGAGCGCAGCGCAGCGCGGCCCTTCTTTCTTGAAGTCGCTTACAACGCCGCTCACTGGCCGTTCCAACCGCCCAACCGATACTCAAACGCCCCCAATAACGCCGCCTTCCAGGATGCATCGGCAAGCCCGCCGGCAACTCGGAAGGACTATCGAGCGATGCTGGAACGTGCCGACGACTGAGCGGGAGAGATATTGAGAACACTCGATAGATTGGTGCTTGCTCGGCAGACATTGGTCATCTTCACCAACGACAACGGTGGTGAGTGGCTCTCACCCAATACGCCATTGTTCCACCGCAAGGATACTCTTTGGAAGGGTGGCATTCGGGTACCCGCTATCTTTCGCTGGCCAGGTCGGCTGCCGGCGGGCAGGACGAGCAAGCAGCCAGGCATTACGATGGACCTCTCGGCGTCGATTCTCGGCGCAACGAATACGGCTGTGCCCTCCGGGAACAGCCTTGACGGCATCGACTTACTTCCAACCCTGGCTGGGAAGGCTCGGCCAAAGGAGCGCACATTCTTCTGGCGGATTAACGGCGAAGGCAGAGTTCAAAAGGCCGTGAGAAGAGGTGAGTGGAAGCTTTTGATTGACGGCGATGACCTGCTGCTCTTCAACCTCAGGACGGACATTGGCGAACGACACGATCTGGCAATGGTGCGGCCGGACATTGTCAGAGTTTTTTTGCCGTTGATCCGCGCCTGGGAGTTCGATGTTGATACTGATGCGCGGTTCGAACGAAATGGTCGCAAGTGAGGAATTGTGAGAGCGCGTTCGGATATCTCAACGAACCGACTGGTCTCCGCGAACAGCCGCCAGTCATCGCCACTTCTCAGTCCAGGGGTGGAATGGTACAAGCCGTTTCTTCGCATTTTGAGAAGCTGAGTATGTGACCTACCGTTGGTATCGCTCGTCACACCGGACCTGCGCGCTGCGTTAAAGCCGCTGTCTGTGACCTCAAGCACCACGGTGATCCCCGCGCGGGGCTTTCCCCCAACAGTAACACGGCCGGTGATTGATCCCGTGCCGGGCTTCTGCGGCGTTGGCGTTGTTTGTAGGCTGGTACCGGTGGCTGAGAATACTAACAGCGCAAGGAAGATGGTCCCATATTGGAGGATGCTCATCTCACCTCCTTTCTTCACGGATACTACCATCGAACTGGCAAAAGGCAACGGCCGAATAAGACTTGAAGGCTTTCAGCAGGTGTCTACGTTATCGACTCCGACCTTTGTGCCCAGTGGGGCAGCGTTATGGATTCACGCTTCAGCTTGTCTTTCACCGCAAGCTGAAAGCTTGA
>JBDTUW010000238.1:0-6487 GCA_040007555.1 Acidobacteriota bacterium
CCTTGAGAGCAGGGCCTCACCAAGCTCTTCGATTAAGTCCGGAATATGGTCATTGAGAGTCGGGGTGTCCAGGTTCTCTGCGCCGGGAAGTTTCCGCACCTCGCGGCGCCATTGGTCCAGTAGGGCCCCGCGCTCCCGATTCATATGTTCGGCCAGCGCTTTCACATTGCTGATGGTCATCAGGCGACTTCGTGCTCCGATTTCGGCAGACTTGAGGGTCCAACTAACTCGCTCACGTTGGTGCTTGCGAGATCAAAACGCCCGTCGATTACTCGCGGCTGCGTTTTGTGAGAACATCGGTGGGTTAATGAAGAACATAGTGAATCCTATTCGAATGAGTTTGGCAAGCTGTTCTCGCTCTCATAGAGGCCGTATCCTTCCAACACCTACTTATAGAGATGTCATTCCTCACAGATCTCGGAACAGCTTGATTCCCTGTAAATATCTGATCAGTTGGGCTCGATAACGGATTGACGTGAAACGAGTCCACGTAGCGCTATTTCCTGAATTGCGCCGCGGTGTTTCGGCTAACTGCCCATTTTGCCGTGCAGCGCAATTCAGGCAAAGTGCGCTACAGGATGGTGTCGCTTTTCATCGGAAGCGTAACTAACTCGTTTGCATTTCTCCACTTTCCACATCCCGATTCTGGGATGGTGCAATCCCAAAACTGCACGCTCCGAGCAATCAGCAACTTTATCCTTGAGGCTCAAGTTCATTAGCTGCTTAACTTAAGAACAGGGCGACGATGGCACGCTTTTTGGCTAACCCTGGTGAGGGATCAGTCCCTCCACAAACAGCCAGGGGAAGGAAGCTGACGGTGCTATGGAGACAATCTGGAAAGATCTGCAATATGCCGCGCGAACGCTGCTCAGGAATCCGGGATTCACTCTCGTGGCAATACTGACGCTCGCAATTGGGATCGGTGCAAACACGGCGATCTTCACCGTCGTCAACGCAATTCTCGTCCGTGCGTTGCCCTATCCCGAGTCCAATCGCCTGGTTGCAGTTCTTGGCCATGACACGAAAGCGCAAGACGATCACACGTACCTGTCATTTGACGACTTCAACGACTATCGACGGGACAGTCGTTCGTTCGACTTCCTGACGGGATTCACGCCGCAATGGAATTTTACGTTGACAGGTGTTGGAGACACCGAACGCCTCACCGGCATCTATGCGTCGGCCAGCGTCTTTCCGTTACTGGGGATTCAGCCAGTCCTGGGTCGAGGTTTTAGTGCCGAAGAAGACAGAGTGGGAGGTGCGCAGGTCGCCCTTCTGAGCTATGGATTATGGCAACGCAAGTTTGGGGGCGATCGCACAGTTGTGGGCCGTCAACTTGCTATCGACGGCGTCAGCATCGCAATCGTCGGAGTCATGCCCCGGGACTTTCGATGGCTGGAGGAGGGCGACGTCTGGCGGCCACTCGCCCAGAATCCGGTCATGCAGCGCGGACGCTCGGTGCGCCTGGTGTTCTTTACCGGCAGGCTAAAGCCCGGCATTACAGGTGAAGCGGCGCAGACCGAATTTGATGCACTCGCTGCGCGTCTGACAGAGCAGTTTCCTGTGAGCAATACCAACATTGGCGCGAACCTCGTGCCCCTCCATCGGGAGTTTTCCGGAACAGCGCGTCCTGTTCTGCTGGCTCTGCTGGGAGCCGTCGCGCTGGTGCTTCTGATCGCTTGTGTGAATGTCGCTAACCTTCTGCTGGCGCGTGCACGAACTCGTGCGCGAGAGTTGGCGATACGCATGGCGCTCGGCGCGACACGCTCAAGACTGATTGTCCAATTGCTCACTGAGAGTATGTTGATGGCGCTGCTGGCGGGCGCTCTGGGATTGTTGCTCGCGTTCTGGGGTGTCGATCTACTGAGCAGTTTGAGTCCGGTTGACCTCTCGCGGCAGACCCAGATAGCTATCGATCGTCCCGTGCTTCTCTTCACGCTGGGGCTCGCGGTGCTGACCGGTGTCTTTTTTGGCCTCGTTCCGGCTCTGCAGGGCTCGTCCGCTAGCCTGACGGATGCGCTCAAGGAAGGTAGCAGAGGCACGGTTGGAGCAAGCCAGGGTCGTGCCTTGCGCGCCCTCGTAATTGCCGAAGTTGCTCTGGCACTCGTCGTCACGATTGCGTCCGGTCTTCTCCTCCGAAGCTTTATGAAGCTGCAAGGCGTCAATCCGGGATTTACTACCGAGCACGTACTGACATTCGATCTTCCATTGCCGGCGCGCTACTCGACCGATGCAAATGCGCGGCTAAATTTCTACAAACGGTTTTATGCGGGAATCGAGGCGCTGCCGGGAGTTGTCGCGGTAGGCGACGTGACGCGGCTTCCACTTGCCGGTCGCGCGGGGAATCCAAGCAGCACGCTCGCGATCGAGGGTGCCAATGTCCCACCTGGTGAGAGACCGCAGGTAGACTTTCGCCGCGGCGGTCATGAGTACTTTCGGGCCATGGGCATTCCGCTTGTCGGCGGTCGCCTTTTCGATGATCGCGATTCGCCGCAGACCGAACCTGTTGCAATCATCAATCAGATCGCCGCGCGCCACTTCTTCGAGGGGCAAGATCCGATCGGTAAGCGAATCGGGTTTGGAAATGAACCCACTCCGCAGTGGCTTCGAATCGTTGGCATCGTCGGTGATGTGCGTCATGTGGGACTGAAGACGGAGCCACGTCCGGAAGCTTACATTTCAGCGTCTCAGGCGCCGCCATTTGCTCCAGTCGTGGTGGTGCGAACAATAACCGATGAGACGGCACTGACACCCGCCATCCGAAAGGCGATTCAACAGATCGATACGGAGGTCCCGATGTTCAATGTCCTTACCCTGGGAAAGATTCGGACTACATCCCTCGCCCAGGCGCGATTTCAGGTGCTGCTCTTCGGGTTATTTGGGGGTGTCGCGCTCCTCCTGGCGATGTTGGGTGTTTACGGAGTCATGGCTTATTCGGTTTCGCAGCGGACGAACGAATTGGGGATCAGGCTCGCGCTCGGCGCGCGTCGGGCAGATGTCCTGCGGCTCGTGGTCGGCGAGGGAGCGAAGTTGGCCGCCGCCGGCATTGCGATTGGTGTTCCGGTTGCCTTGTTGGTATCGCGTCTCCTCTCGGGGCTGCTTTTCGGCATCAAGCCGGCCGACGTGTTGACCTATGTCGGTGTTGCGTTGTTGCTCGCCGCGGTGTCGATCCTTGCCTGCTATTTACCAGCACGACGCGCGGCGGCGGTCGATCCAATGGTGGCGCTAAGACAGGGCTAGGAAATGATCGCTTTTTGATTACCGGTGGGAACGTCTTCCGCTGCGATGGCGGATGCGTTGATCTCATTGCAACTGACCACCGACAACTGACAACTGACATGAGTACAGCTTTTCTTCAGGACGTGCGCTATGGCTTACGAATGCTCGTCAACCGGCCGGGGTTTACTCTCGCGGTGGTGCTGACGTTGGCACTCGGTATGGGCGCCAATACGGCTATCTTTAGCGTTGTTGAAGCTGTCCTGCTTCGACCGCTGCCATTCTCGAACCCGGAACAGTTGGTCCTGCTCCGTGACGATCTAACGCAGCGACAGCTACAGAACATTGGAATGTCCGTTCCCGAGTTGCGCGACCTTCAGCAAAGCACCGACATCTTCGAGAGCGTCTCGGCTGTCTGGCCCGTCGATGCAAACCTTACCGGTTCCGATCGCCCTGAGCGCATCCAGTTGCTCGCCGTGAGTCCGAATTACTTCACGCTGCTTGATGGAAAGCCGCAACTTGGCCGCGTCTTTGGCCCACAGGATGAGGCGATGGGTTTTGCGGAAGGAGTCGTCATCAGCGATGGCCTATGGAGAAGGCTCTTTGGCGCCTCGACCGACATTCTCGGTCGGAAGATCCGTGCTGATAATGATCTCTACACAATCATTGGGGTCATGCCCGCCGGCTTTCGGCATCCGGATCAAACGCTGCCAACCGAAGTCGATATGTGGGCGACTGCCGGTTTTGCTGCGAATCCGTTTGGCACACCAGTCCGAGGTCAGCGAATGTTGCCCGGAGCCATTGCCAGGGTCAAAGGCGGCCTCGCGATAGATCAAGCGCAGGCACGCGTCGATGCAGTTGTGGCGAGACTCCGTGCTGAGTACCCAACCGACTATCCAGCAGCCACAGGTTGGACGATCCGGTTGGCGCCGGTACGCGAGAACATGGTCGGGCGGTTTCGTACCACTCTTCTTGTTCTTCTCGCAGCGGTGGGGCTGGTCCTGCTTATCGGTTGCGTGAATATTGCCAGTCTGCTGCTTGCGCGCTCATCGGCGCGACAGCGGGAGATGGCGATTCGACTGGCGCTTGGCGCAAGTCGCGGCCGATTGGTCGTGCAGCTTCTGACCGAGAGCGTCCTGCTCGCGCTGCTCGTTGTCGCGTGGGTTATGGATCTCCTGCTCCAGATCGTTCCTGCCAATATCCCACGACTCCACGAGGTGGGCTTCAGCGGGAGAGTGCTCGTCTTCTCGCTGATCGTTTCGTTGCTGACTGGCTTGATTTTTGGTGTTGCTCCCGCGTTACAAGCCTCGAGACCCGATGTGGTCACGAGCTTGAAAGACGGAAGTCAGGGAGCAGGGACCGCCTCTCGATATAGCCGTTTTCGCAGCGCTCTGGTTGTTATCGAGTTTGCCTTGTCGCTCGTGCTTATGATCGGGGCGGGGTTGTTGCTTCGCAGCTTTTGGCGGCTTCTCGACGTGAATCTGGGCTTCAATGCCAAAGAGGTGCTGCTCACTCGCATCTGGTTACCCGTACCGAACAATCCCGAACTTGATCCATATCGACCTCCAGAGAAAAGAGTCGCATTCGCGCGCGAAGTCCTGCGCCGTGCCAGTCAGATTCCCGGTGTCGAATATGTAGCGATCGGGAGCGGTAATGGCGTTCCCCTCGTTGGCCCGCACGGCTCTGCCTCGTTCTTGATTGAAGGACGACCAGTCGAGGGATCGGCAACTCAGTCGCGCGCGCAACTCTCCGTCGTCAGCCCGGACTACTTCAAGGTACTTGGGGCACCACTCAGGCAGGGGCGATTCTTTAACGATAGCGATGATCCGTCCACAGACCGCGTTGCTCTGATTGATGAAACGATGGCTCGACGCTTCTGGCCGAACGAGGATCCACTGGGCCGCCGCATTGACATCGGACGCCGCCCGTCAAACGGGCCATGGTTCACCATCGCCGGGATTGTCGGCGACATCAGGACTGATGGCGTTGAGGTTCCACACCAGCCACACCTATATCTCGCCCTGCTGCAGAGTCCACCTTATGCCATGGCCGTCTACGTCCGCACCAAAGAGAATCCGCAGAACCTTGTTCAGCCTCTCCGGCAAGAGGTGCAGTCGGTAGACCCGAATCTCCCGGTCTTCGGTGAGCGAACCCTGGAGGATGTTGTCTCGGGGGCACTCGCTCAACGTCGATTCTCCGTGCAGCTGGTTGCGCTCTTTGGCTTGGTCGCGTTGTTACTTGCCGGCGTAGGTATCTACGGGGTGATGTCATACGCGGTGAATCAACGAACTCGTGAAATTGGAATTCGACTCGCGCTTGGCGCGAGTGCGACGGACATCATGCGATGGGTGCTCGGACAGGGGCTTGTTTTGGCAGCTGTGGGAGTGTTAGCCGGTCTCATTGCATCGCTGGCACTGACCCGGCTGCTCCGGAGCATGCTCTTTGAGATTGGTCCGATGGACCCACTAACCTATCTATGTCTCGCGGCATTGCTGACTGCAATCGCGATGCTTGCGTGCTACCTTCCCGCGCGTCGAGCGACGAAGGTCGACCCCCTTGTGGCGCTGCGACACGAATAGGGCGTACGTCGTCGACGTATCTGATGAGAAGAATCGGAGACCCTGTGCAAATGCTCTGGCAAGACCTTCGCTACGGATTTCGTATGCTCCTGCAGGCCCGAGGTTTTACCGCGGTGGCGGCGATCTCACTTGGGCTTGGAATCGGGGCGAACACTGCGCTCTTTAGCGTGGTGGACGCGATGTTGCTCAAGAAGCTGCCGGTGCGCGAGCCGGATCGACTCGTTCTTCTGAAATCGGTTTCCGGGAGCGAGTTCAGTGTCGGAAGCTATGCGGGAAACAGCAGTCGAGATCCGGTCACGGGCCAGAACGTGAGGACATCGTTTCCGTATCAGAGTTATCAGCGAATGCGAAGCGAGCCCCACGTGCCGGCGCGACGGGCTGCCAGAGTCGACCCGATGGTGGCATTGCGCTACGAATAGACAAGCATTTCGTCGAGAATTACTATTTCTTATTAGTGGGCAAGGAGTGTCATGAACGCATTCATTCAGGATCTGCGCTATGGGTTTCGGATACTGCTCGCGAGGCCGGGCTTTGCTCTGATTGCCATCCTTATGCTCGCGCTTGGGATCGGCGCAAACACCGCGATCTTCAGTGTCGTAAACGCAGTCATGCTGCAACCGCCCGCCTACAACGAGCCGGACAAGCTGGTAGTCATTAAGGAACAGCGCGGGAATGGCAATCCCTCGCAGGTG
>JBDTUW010000239.1:0-6478 GCA_040007555.1 Acidobacteriota bacterium
CACGACCTCAACGTCTAAGAACCTTCTTGATCGCGTCACACGACGCGATCAACTCGCGGCAGCTGAGTGGCTTCAGATCATGGACGAAGCCGAAACCGCGGAACTGACCGCACTCGGGGATTCGTTCCGACGCGAGCTCCATCCGGATAATGCCGTCTCCTATGTCGTCGACCGAAATATTAACTACACCAATATCTGCTTCTCCGTTTGCAATTTTTGCGCCTTTTATCGCAAACCGGGGCATCCCGACGGGTATGTTCTGAGTTACGAAGACATCTTTCGAAAAGTCGAGGAGATGATCGAGATCGGTGGCAGCGGTGTTCTTATGCAGGGCGGCCTCCACCCCGATCTTCCGCTCGATTACTATACCGGCCTGTTAAGCGAGCTCAAGTCCCGATACGGAATTCACCTTCATTGCTTCTCGCCGACCGAGATCTACGGACTCTCAAAGGTGACGGGCCTGAGCTATGAAGCTGTGCTCAAAGAGTTGCAGGATGCCGGACTGGACAGTCTACCGGGCGGCGGGGGCGAGATTCTGGTTGAGGAGATTCGCAGGAAGCGCCGCACGGAGTGCACCGGCAGAGAGTGGCTTGATGTCATGGAGGTGGCTCATGGTCTCGGCATTCCGACGACCGCCACGATGATGATCGGTTACGGCGAGACTCCACTGCAGCGAATTCAACACCTCGAGATGTTGCGCGAGCTTCAGAGCCGTACGGGAGGATTCGTTTCATTTATCCCGTGGACCTTCCAGCCGGACAATACGGCACTCGGAAGGATCATCCCGAATCGAATGCCCGGGGAGGAGTATCTGCGCTGGCTGGCGCTTTCACGGGTTTATCTTCACAACATCCCCAATCTGCAGGTGTCCTGGCTGACGGTAGGACTCAAGGACGGTCGTCGCGGGCTCCACTGTGGTGCGAATGACATCGGCTCGACCATGATTGAGGAAAACGTCATCTCAAAGGCCGGCGCCAATCACAAGGCGACCGAGGAGATGCTGCGGCAGGTGATCATTGAAGAAGGATTCCAGCCGGTGAAGCGAAAGGCAGATTACACTCGGATAGGATAGCTGCAGTTGTCAGTTGCCAGGGATCAGCGTTCGTAGCCCCGCCTTAGGCGGAATGGCGCGACATCCGAGATTCCGCCTAAGGCGGGACTACGAGCGCTGATCCCTGGCAACTGACAACTGCGCTAATGACTTGATAAATTTTTGTCATTGGACGAGAATCTCGTGACCGCGTATTTCTCCAGCTTCTAAAGGTACACTTGCTGTAGGGGTAGGTTGGCGAGTTTTCGGGCGCCGGGAAGACGCTACCCAAGGTCGGCTGGTCGCCGAAGGATTAAATGTTGGCCCTTAGCGCAGACAAACCGATGAACACGGTACCGACGCACGTCGTCGTACCGGCCAACACCTCGAAGTACAGCTTAAATGCTGGGGGCAAGAGTTGAAGCAATAGATAGTTTGCAGCAACCAAGGCCCCGGCGAAGAGCAAACTCGCTGGGGCTTTTGATTTTCTGTTGTGTTTGATTTTCTGTTGTGAGTGAAATGACACTTCTTGAAAGACTAGGACTCGAGCAGGAGCACGGTGCCTGCGCCATTGTCGCCAACGTCAAACGGGACGGGCGAGCATCGCACGGCAACGTCAAACGGACGCTCGAAGCGCTGACAAAGATGGGACATCGCACCGGCGAGATCGGTGGCGAAGGTGATGGCGCCGGGATCCAGACCGATATCCCACGTGAGATATGGTCGCGTCGCATCGAAGAACGCGGGCTGACGGGCTCCGTTGTCAACCATCCTTACTTCACTGTCGCTCACATCCTGCTGCCGGCCACGGAGCGGCCGCGACATGGCGAGATCAAGCGTCGCGCCGTTGAGATCATCGAAGCCGGCGGCCTCGAGATTGTGCTGGAACAGAAAGCGCAGACGCGACGTGAGGCGCTCGGACCCCTCGGTCGCGCCGGCGAGCCCGAATTCTGGCAGGTCGCGATGATGCCGCGGGGCGCGCGCCGGATCGAGAATCACGACTCGTTTCACGTTCATCTCAGTCTCGAACGAGAACTCCCTCTCCACGTTGCGAGCTTCAGCAAGACGAGCGCGGTCTATAAAGTCCGCGGCGATGCGGAAGCGCTCCGCCGCTATCTTCCTGAGCTTTCCCGCCCCGACTTCAAATCTGCGATCACTCTGGGTCACGGCAGGTACTCGACAAATACCAATTCCGCCGCCGAAAAAGCGCAGATGTTTTCGACCCTCGGTCACAATGGCGAGATCAATTCGATCGACCGGCTGACGCGTGAATCAATTGCGCTCGGGTTTCAACTGCCAGCTCAGGCCAGTGACTCCCAGATTCTCGACCGGGTCGTCGAGAGCATGATGTTTCTCTACAATCTCTCCCTCATGGAGACGCTCGAGATACTGTTTCCGCCTGTCTGGTCGGAAACCGAGAACTTCGATTCTCCGATGAAGGCCTTTCATCGATATTTTCGCCGCGCATTTGGCTCCCTCGCCCAGGGGCCTGTCGCCATCATCGCGCGTGAAGGCGACGAGATCGTCTTTAGTTGCGACGCCCTTGGCCTCCGCCCTCTGTGGTTCGGCATGACCGACAAGGAGTACTTCGCTTCCTCCGAAAAGGGTGTCGTTCCGCTTGAAGCAATGGCCGGTGATCCGCGACCCCTCGCGCCCGGCGAAAAGATGGGCCTGCTGCTCCATCGGAACCATGGTGTCGAGGTCTTTGAGCATCAGGAACTTCAGGGTCGCATCCACCAGCTTGCCGCCCGCAAGTTTGATTTTAGCAGTCTTAACGAAGTGATCGTCGGCTCGAGCCTTTTCACGCTTGAGCTCGATAGTGATGCCAGACAGAATGCCGTCAGATTGAATGCTGAACGACCGATTCAGAATGAGTCGCCCGAGGACGCAGTCGCCTACGAAGATGACGAGCAGCAGCGCGCGGTTCGGATCGAAAGGACCCTTGCCTCCACCGATGCCTTGACCGCGATGGGCTGGACCAAGGAAGAAGTCGACAACCTGATGTCGGCAGTTGCGGGCAAAGACGCGCTGAGCGGCCTCGGTTACGATGGCCCACTTGCCGTATTCTCGAAGGTTCGGCGAAATCTGTCAGATTATTTCCACGAGCGCGTTGCGGTGGTCACCAATCCAGCCATCGATCGAGTGCGCGAAGGCGATCATTTCTCGCTTCGCGTTTTTCTCGGACGGCGGCCAACACTGGCGCCAGGCGGATCGCGCACTCAACAACTCGAACTCCATTCTCCAATCCTGCTTGGTGGTTCGGCAGCCGACAGAGATGTCGTGAGAACTGCCCATACCGCCGTCGCGACGGAGTTCGGCACTTGTCTGATCGATGATCTTTCGCGTGTTTTTGCGGAGAGTCTCGAAGGCGCGAGGTCCAATCCGTTCTCGGTGGAAGCCTCTCTCCGTCGATCGCTTCAGGGTGGACGTTTTGGCGCGGCTGACGGGTTTGCAGATGGCTTTGTGGAGTCGATGCCCACCGGCCTCCTGTCGCGAACGATCGAGATTTTGTATGACGAGGAAGAGACCCTGTCTGACGCGCTCGATCGTATCCGGAGAGAAGCGCGCGAAGCAGTGGCATCGGGAGTGACCCTGCTGATCCTCGACGATTCTCGGGCATTCGCCGAGCGCGAGCTTTTCATCGATGCGCATCTCGCACTGGCGGCAGTCGATCAGGCTCTCAACACCGAGATTGACCTGACCATTTCAACCTGCACGATCACAACCGAGATTACGAGTCGCCCGGGAAGCGAAAATGGCAGCACGACCGGGACGGAGAGCCTGCGTCGACAGTGCAGCATTATCCTCAAATCGGGCCAACTTCGGAACCTTCACGATATTTGCTGCGCGCTAGGCTGTGGCGCTGATGCAGTCAATCCGTATGCGATGTATGAGGTCGCTCTCCGAGATGCCGCAGGCACCGAGGATGCAACGAAAGCGTTGAGGAACTGCTTTGCGCTGCAGCACACGGGAATCGAGAAGGTCATGTCGACGATGGGCATCCACGAGGTCGACGGCTATGGACGACTTTTCGCCTCCATCGGACTCGGACCTGATATTGCCGGCGTTTTTGGCATCAAGAATTACTGCGGGTCTCAGAAGGCAGGTTTGACGCTCGCAAAGCTCGATACGGAGATGCGAGCGAGGTTGCAGGTGCGCCGCGCGCTGGCGGACAAGCCGGCAGTAAAACTAACGGGAACCTCAGGTCTCATGCGCGAGTATCGGCGACAGCCTTACGTCTGGAGCGCGGCAGGCAAGGTCGCGCGCAAGGAAGAACGCTACGAAACCTTTATTCAGAAGCTTGCGGAGATCGAAACAACTCAACCGGTGGCGCTGCGTCATTTGTTCGATCTTCAGGAGCGGGCAATCGTTACCCGCAATCTCGCCGACACCAAGATTGGCAATCACTCGGCGCCGATCTTTTTTGCGGCAATGTCGTTTGGCTCGCAGGGTGAGACAACATTCCGGGCCTACGCCGAAGGTGCAAAGCGCCTGAAGATCATCGCCATGAACGGTGAGGGTGGCGAGATTCCGGACATGATGGGGCGCTTCAAGGAGTACCGCGGGCAGCAGTTAGCGTCGGCTCGGTTCGGAGTCAATATTCATCTGCTCAATAGCGCGGATTTCATCGAGATCAAGATCGGGCAGGGCGCCAAACCGGGCGAGGGCGGCCATTTGCCAGGGTTCAAAGTAACTGAGCTGATTGCAGAAACGCGACATACTCCACGCGGCATCGACCTTATCTCGCCATCGAACAATCACGATATCTACTCCATTGAGGACCTCGCGCAAGTTATTGAAGAGCTCAAGACTGCTAACCCGCATGCCAAGGTGTCGGTGAAGATTCCGGCGGTGCCGTTTATTGGTCCGATCGCGACCGGCATCGCCAAGGCGCGCGCGGACATCATCGCAGTCAGCGGCTACGATGGCGGGACCGGGGCAGCACGCAAGCACGCGCTACGACATGTGGGCATGCCGGTGGAGTTGGGTGTGAAAGAGGCTCATCGAGCGCTGCTCAAGGCGGGGTTGCGGGATCGAGTGGAGATATGGGCCGACGGCGGGATCAAATCAGGCCAGGATGTCATCAAGCTGATCATGCTCGGCGCCAATCGAGTCGGCTTTGGCACGATGGCAATGGCGGCAGTTGGCTGTACAAGTTGTCGCGAGTGCAACACGGGAACGTGTCATGTCGGCATCACCGCGCATATTCCAAACAGCGAAGCGGCGCTCGCGATGGGAGTCAAGAAATATCACCCGCGCGACTATGAGAAGTCAGTTGAGGGATTGGTGACTTTCTTCACGCACGTCATCAATGAAGTGGGAATGTTGACGATGCGTCTCGGTTTTACGCGAACGCAGGATCTGGTCGGCCGATCCGATCTGATGAAGCAGGCGCGCGGCCTGGAGTTGATCGACCTCGAGTATCTGCTCAAGGGGGTTGAACTCGAGGAGTCGTTCGAGCCCGAAGAGTTACGCGATGATCACATTGGTCGCGCCTATCGCCCTCGCACGTCGTTGACAAAGATCGTCTCTGACGAAATATACCAGCTGATCGAGAAGGGAAAGTCGATTGCGATCTTCGAGGATGACAAGGTCTCCTCGGTCGATCGTTCGCTGGGGACACATCTCTCTGGGAAGCTGGCCCGGATGAAGGCGAAGTCGACTCTCCCGGCACATTTCAAGAGAGCGATACTCAACTTTACCGAAGGATCGATCTCCGGCAATGGGCTCGGCGCGTTCAACGCGGAGGGTGTGGATATCGTCGTCGAGGGTGGAGTTCAGGATGGGGCAGCCAAGAGCAGCTGTGGCGGGACGATCGCCATCCTGATGGGCATGAACCACGACGGACTTCGAGTTGATGGAGCGGTTGGAAAGTGCTTTGGGTATGGGGCGCAGGGTGGGACGCTGATTGTCCAGGGCGATGCCGACTCGCGCGCCGGAATCCGGCTCTCAGGAGCCGATCTGATTATCGCCGGTCGTCTGCGGCAGCCGCTGCGTGACGATCTGGGTTGCATTGCGTCACGGGCGAATATCAAGGGATTTGCGTTTGAGTACATGACCAGCGGGCGAGGGCTGGTGCTTGGCGATCCGGGCCCCTGGCTTTGCTCCGGAATGACGGGAGGAGTCGTCTACCTGCGAATAGACGAGTCGCTTGGACTTGATGAGGAGGCGCTGAGAAGACGTCTTGCGAAGGGAGCGGATGTCCGTCTCGAAGCGATCAACGGCAGCACCGACGAAAAGAACATCCGCGAACTGCTGAGCAGGTACATCAGCGTGCTCGGCGCCCACGAACAGAAGGAAGAAGCAGAGTCAGTTAGACAGCTGCTGCATAATTGGCGCACTTCCTTTGTAAAAGTGGTGTCTGGGAAGAACTAGGTCAGGGGTCAGGAGAGTCAGGAATTTGAGTTCGTAGTCCCGCCTTGAGGCGGAATGGCGCGATCTCCGTGA
>JBDTUW010000240.1:0-6462 GCA_040007555.1 Acidobacteriota bacterium
ATCGCCCTTCACGAATCCGCCGCCAGCAATCGCTCGTGGCCAGCCAAATCAAAACAAATATCGGGCCTGCCCAGTGCATCAGGACCAGCGGGATATCTCCGACCCTATAGGACAGCCGGTTGAGTGTCACCGTGTGTGCGAGAAAGAGTCCTCCTGCTTTCCATTGCAACCACAGCAGCGGAGGAAGCCCCGCCGCAAGCAGAGTGCCGGCGTAGATCGCCAGTCGCTTGAAGTCCGAGCGAGCCAGAAAGACCATCATCGCGATCGGAAGCGCAACCTGAGTCTGCTTTGTGTAGACAGCCAGCACCGCCAGAAACGCGCTACCGACAAGTGAAAGAGAGTCTTTGCGAAGAAAGAGTACGAAAGAGAAAAGCGAGAGGGCGACGGCAAGCATCTGCACGTGTGCCCTTGCCGAGTTGTAGAGAAAGGCCGGGAGGAGTAACAGCAGGCATAGCGCCCACACGCCCAGGAAGCGATCCCGGTTCCAAAATCGGGCCATGCTCGCCATTGCCGCCCCGATCGCAAGCATCGAAAGAAACGAGACGAACTTCGCCGGGAGGTAGCTCAGACCGGCTTGCCTAAGGAGAAGCGCGACCAATCCAAAATAAACTGGCGGGTAGGCGGTATGAATGTATGGCGCCGTCTCGATTGAGGCGTAGATTTGTTTGCCCTGAGACAGTCGCCAAGCCTGGTTCAGTATCTCCGGTTCCGCGTCGTCCCACGAGTGAGTCGGCCGGACAGCGACGTAGCACCAACAGAGAAGACAGATCGCCGCCGCAATCGGTACGATCGCAAAGAGGTTGCCACGCTCTCGCTTGAGCAGTCTCCGCACGGTTACCCTCGACGCGCAGCGCCGCGATAGAGTTCACCCATTACCCGTGGTGCACCTGGCAGCGCAAACCGATGCTGCTGCGTTATTTCGAAACCAGCCTTTTCGATCAATTCGTCGATCGCGCGGTTGAGGTGACAGCCGCATCCGATGATTCGATTGGCTGGCGTCAACCAGTTCTGCCACCGCTGAACCTTCGCATCGAGAGCGCTTCCATGCTCGAAGAACAGGTACTTTCCAGACGGATTGAGGACACGGAGCATCTCTTCCAGCGCAACCATCGGATCGGTGATCGAGCAAAGCACAAACGTAGTGACGATCGTATCGAATCGCCCATCCTCGAAGGGCAGGCGGTCCTGCGCGTCGACTTGCATCGTTTGCACCGGGAAACCGGAAGCGTCAATCCTGCTTGCAACCCTGTCAGGGAGCATGATCTCTGAATCGATGGCGATCAGACGCTTCACGGATGCAGGGTAATGTGGCAGATTGAGGCCGGTGCCAAAGCCAATCTCAAGAGTCTCTCCCGCTGCGTCCTCAAGGGCCCCCCGGCGATACTTATTGAGTTCGGGCTTACCCAAACCCCAATCGAGTAGCCTCGGAAACACGAATTTGCCGTAAAGACCCATCTGACTCCGGGTAGTGATTGCGAGCAGATCGTCGCTGATCGAAATCTATGATCAAGAGCGTGGACACTTCGCTTCGAATAGTTCTTGTCCGCCCGCGCAATCCGAACAATATTGGCGCAGCCGCGCGAGCCATGAAGAACTTCGGCCTTACCGATCTCGTCATTGTTGCACCACATCCGCCGGTCTGGGAAGAAGCGCGCAGGTCTTCAATCGGCGCCAACGACCTGATCGAAGGGGCGAGGGTCGTCGAGACACTGATTAAGGCCGTCTCGGACATGCCGTTGGTGATCGGCACCGTTGATCCACGCCGCGGAACGGGCCTCACGCCAGCCCGATTTATCGAGGGGCTATCGGGCAACTCCGGGCCGATCGCTATTGTCTTCGGGTCGGAGAAGAGCGGGCTGACCAGGGCCGATTTGAGCTACTGCCATCGCGTTGTCAGTATTCCGACGAGCGACGACTGTCCGTCAATGAATCTGGGGCAGGCGGTGGCAATCATCTGTTATGAGTTGAGCCAATTCCCCAAGATGCCCAAGGAGACGGCTGAATTGGAAAAGGGGGGAGAGGCGGCCAGTGTCGGCGAAGTGGAGTCTCTCGTCGCGCATGGTGCTGCGATGCTGAAGGAAGTGGGTTTCCTGACTGCCAATAACGAAGGTCGAATGGTCGAAGAGTTTCGCCAGTCGCTTCTTCGGATGCGGCTTACATCGCGTGAAGTCGCGCTGTGGCGCGGCATTGTGCGAAAAGTACAGAGCAGGGTCAGGGGATGAGGCGCGAGAGACGAGAAGGCAAAAAAATAAGAATGCGGACGGACTAAGACGTTCTCTCTTCGCGTCTTTCGCCGCTTCGCGCGCGATCGTCCCTTGCTTGTGCCAAACCCTCTCTCCTGTTGTAGGATAGAGGGTCACTCAAGAGCGCCAGGAGAAACGAAAGCACCAGTTATGCGACCAGACGAAATCGCCAATATCATCGCGACCGAATTCGGCGCAAATGCGACCTACGTCGAAGACCTCTTCCGCCAGTTCCAGCACAACCCTCACTCCATCGACGAAGAGTGGGGCGAGTACTTCAGTTCCCTGCTTGGTGGAAATGGCAACGCGCCCACGGCGAGGGTGAAACCCGCCCAACCTCCGGCTCCACCCTCGACCGTCAGCGCGGCGCCACCTTCAGTGGCGACAGCAACTGCGACCGTGTTGCCGGCTCCTGCCCTGGCCGAAACCACTGTAGATCGCATCCCGATTCGAGGCGCGGCCCTCAAAATAGTTGAGAATATGGAGGCCAGTCTCGCGGTTCCGATTGCTACTTCGATTCGACAGATTCCCATCAAGCTTCTCGACGAGAATCGTCGCTGGATCAATCGTCACTTCGCCGATCATTCGCATACGAAGGCCTCCTATACCCACTTTATCGCGTGGGCCATGCTCAAGGCGCTGGCGAAGTACCCACAGATGAATGACGGTTACGAGGAAGTTGACGGCACGGGCTATCGTCTTCGCCGTGACAGGGTCAATCTTGGTGTTGCGGTCGATGTCACTAAGAAGGACGGAACGAGGACGCTTCTCGTACCAAACATCAAGGGCGCGAACCACCTGAGTTTCACGCAGTTCCTCGACACTTATCAGGATGTGGTGACGCGCGCGCGTGATGGCAAGGTTCAGCTGACAGATTTTCAGGGAACGACCATCTCGATCACGAACCCCGGAACTCTCGGGACCTCGGCATCAAGTCCGCGTCTGATGGCGGGCCAGGGAGCAATCATCGCCACGGGCGTCATCGATTTCCCTCCTGAATATGCCGCCATGACTCCCGCTGCACTCTCGCAACTCGGGATCAGCAAGGTCCTGACCATCACCAGCACCTATGATCACCGCATCATTCAGGGAGCGGAGTCAGGCGCCTATCTCGGTCATATTCACGAGTTGCTGCTCGGCCAGCACCGATTTTACGACGATATTTTTGCTGATCTTGGGATTACCTACAAACCGCTGCGATGGGCAGTGGATTTTAATCCAGCGCTGTTTGGTGTCGATCGCGAGCGCGAACAGATCAAGAAGCAGTCGCGAATTTTCGAGGTTATCAACGCTTACCGCGTCCGTGGCCATCTGATCGCTGACACCGATCCGTTGAACATGATTCCGCTGCATGAGCACCCGGAGCTCGAGATCGAGACGTATGGCTTGTCGATTTGGGATCTCGATCGAGAGTTCTTCTCAGGCGGACTGGGCGGGAGTGATACCGCATCGCTTCGCGGGATCTGGGCCATGCTCATCCGCTTCTATTGCGGCAAAGTGGGCATCGAGTATCGGCACATTCAGAGTGTGGCTGAGAAGCAATGGTTACGCGAGCGGATCGAGCGGGAGCAACCGCCAGTGCCCATCGAGATCAAGAAGCAGTTACTCAATCGGCTGATCGCTGCCGAGCAGTTCGAACGCTTTCTTCACACGAAGTTTCTCGGACAGAAACGCTTCTCTGTCGAAGGTGGCGAATCGATCATTCCTCTGCTCGATCAATTGATTGTGGGAGCCGCTGAGCGAGGTGCTGAGGAGATAGTTTTTGGCATGTCGCATCGTGGACGGCTGACCGTGCTCGCGAATATCATCGGCAACTTCAGTGAGCGGATATTCACCTCGTTTGAGGGATCGATTCACCCCAGCTTTCCCGCTGATGAAGGCGACGTCAAGTACCATCAGGGCGCAAATGGAGTGCGTCAAGTGGATGACCGCGAGATCCAACTGACTCTCTCGCCGAACCCCAGCCATCTGGAGTTCGTTGATCCGGTAGTTGAAGGCATGAGCCGAGCGAAACAGGATGCGATCGTTGTCGATGCTGATAAGGAAGTGGCGCGCAATCGAATCATGCCGATCCTGATCCACGGCGATGCGGCCTTTGCGGGACAGGGAATAGTCACTGAGACGTTGAATCTCGCGGATCTTAAGGGTTATCGCACTGGCGGCACGATCCACATTATCATCAATAACCAGATCGGATTTACAACGACGCCGGAACGCGGTCGATCCTCAATCTACTCGACCGATGTCGCGAAGATGACTCAGTTGCCTATCTTCCACGTCAATGGCGATGATGTGGAAGCAGCGTATCGGGTGCTCCAGATCGCGCTCGATTTCCGCTTGAAATTCCACAAGGATGTTGTCATCGACCTCATCGGGTTCCGCCGGCATGGACACAACGAAGGCGACGAACCGAGCTACACGCAGCCCCTCATGTATCAGCGCGTCCGCGAGCATCCGGGAGTCCGCGAACTTTACACGCGGCAGCTACTGCACTGGGGTGACATCACCCAGCCAGAAATCGACAAGATGATCGAAGAGCGCTGGCGACGGCTCGAGAATGCGTTGCTGGCGGCTAAGGAAATCGTCGCGCGGCAGCAGAAGGTCAAGCAGCTGCCCCCGCCAAAACCTGAAGACGACGGATCCGAAGTGTTGCCGACTCCGGTCGCTCGCGAGCAGATCAACGAGATATCGAACATCCTCGGTGTCGTTCCACAGGGGTTCAATCTAAATCCCAAGATGGTCGGTCAAATGGGCCGGAGAACAAAGATGGGCTCGGGTGAGCTGCCAATCGACTGGGGATTCGCTGAAGGTCTCTCATTCGGCTCACTGTTGCTCGATGGGTCTTCGGTGCGCCTCTCCGGGCAGGATAGCGGACGTGGAACTTTCAGCCAGCGGCATGCGGTGCTTTATGACACTCGGACAGGGCAACCCTGGGTACCGCTTGAAGCGCTGGCGCGGAAGGGCGTCAGACTGGAGATATTTGATAGTTCACTTTCTGAAGCGGCCGTGCTTGGCTTCGAGCACGGCTACGCGGTTATCGCCGATAACACATTGACGATGTGGGAAGCGCAGTTTGGAGACTTTGGCAACGGCGCGCAGGTCATCATAGATCAGTTCATTTCGTCGGCGGAGGATAAGTGGAAACAGCGCTCACGCCTCGTATTGCTGCTGCCGCACGGATACGAGGGGCAGGGACCGGAACATTCGAGCGCCCGCCTCGAGCGCTTTCTGCAATTGTGCGCTGACAACAACCTGCAGGTGGTTTATCCGTCGACTCCGGCTCAGTACTTCCACCTGCTGAGACGCCAAATGAAGCAGGCGATCGCACGACCGCTGATTGTCATGACCCCCAAGAGTCTATTGCGACTGCCACAGGCCACCTCGCCGCTCGACGAATTCACCGGCGGCGGATTCCGTCCGGTGATTGCCGATCAAGTCGTAGATAGCGACGCCATCAAGCGACTCGTCCTCTGCAGCGGAAAGGTCTACTACGATCTGAAAGCAGACGCGGAAAAGGGCGGCAGTGAAGAAATCTCGATTCTTCGAGTTGAGCAGTTCTACCCGTTTCCAGGAAACGCTGTGCGGGAATGGATTAACACATTTGCGAATGCGGATGAGGTGGTATGGCTGCAGGAAGAACCTCAGAACATGGGTGCGTGGACGTTCATGCGACCGAGGCTTGAGGGGATTATCTCGGACAGTCAGGAGTTGCGTTATGTCGGCCGAGCCAACAGCGCGAGCCCGGCAACGGGGTCTTACACGATCCACGGACTGGAACAGCAGCAATTGATCCGAGAGGCGCTGGGGCGCGATTAGCTCATTTCGTGGCGGGTTCTGTCTTTGTAAATAAGTGCTTGAGTGCCGAGGCTGTCTTTTGAGCGTGGCAAGTGTTTGAGCGTCGCGGTTGTCTCACGGCCACGCGACGAGTGACACCGCCCTTGACAGTGCCGGTTGCAAAACAGGAAGACTCACGCGAAGGCAGCGAAAATCGCGAAAGACGCGAAGAGAGGAATTGCTTTCTCCGCGCCTTCCCTCAAGTGTTCGCGTCTTTCGTGCCTCTCGCGGCTTTCGCTTGAGTCTTTCCTGTCCCCAACCGCAGCGTCTAAGGAGCAAAGATATGACCCCTCAGCATCACGGATCGGAATGAAACAATTGTCTTTCAAGACAAGTGAACCGTTGGCCTGACGGCACGGTTTGGGGAACAGGAAGACTCACGGAG
>JBDTUW010000241.1:0-6460 GCA_040007555.1 Acidobacteriota bacterium
CCCGGACGACTGGCGCCAACCAGACGAACTGCGTACCTTGTCACCGAATCGGCCGCGGGCACTTTGCGAACAAGCTTCTGGAAAGCGAGGATTTCATCGGCCGGCATGAGCCTCTCGAACTGGATGTCCTGCGGTGATGTCGTCATCTTGACGACCGCGACCTCGTCCTCTTCTGGCAAATAGCCGATTCGTACATTGAACATGAACCGGTCGAGTTGCGCTTCGGGAAGTGGATATGTCCCTTCCATCTCGATGGGATTCTGTGTGGCAAGAACGAAGAAAGGGCGCGGCAGGGTATAGGTTGTTCCCTGGACCGTGACGCTTCCTTCCTGCATCGCCTCAAGGAGTGCCGATTGGGTCTTGGGCGGCGTTCGGTTGATCTCGTCGGCGAGGATGATATTCGCAAAGACAGGACCGCGAATAAATTGCAGGGCGCGGTGACCTGTGGTGCGATCCTCCTCGATGATCTCCGTTCCAGTGATATCAGCCGGCATCAGATCGGGTGTGAACTGAATACGCTTGAAGGAGAGATCGAGGACGTTTGCAATCGTCCGGACCAGCAGCGTCTTCGCCAGCCCGGGTACGCCGGTGATGATCGAGTGTCCACCGACAAAAAGCGATATCAGAACCTGCTCAACAACTTCGTCCTGCCCGATGATCGTCTTGCGAATCTCGCGCAGAATGCGCTCGCGCGCGGACGCGAGCTTGTCGAGAAGTTCCTCATCGCGAATTACATTTGCGTCAACAGCCATTCAATCTCCTTTGGCTCTTTTTTGATCTAACTTCCTGAAGTGCGTTCAATCCAGCCAGCATCCGCCGCGGAAAAGGGCTGGTTCAAATCAGTGTGTCAAAGCGTACACAATATAATTGACCCCGAACTTATATGACTCGTTGGTCTCCTCGATCGGGCTGAAAGGGTTGTCCGACCATTGCCAGTAGTCGCTCATGTCGAAGTTATAGTTGATAACCATCATGAGCCGGCCCGATTCATCTTCAAGACCGTAGAACTCGGGCAGGTACGAGGGCCCGTACATCGGTCTTAAATCAAGCGACTTGATCGAGAAGAAGCAATTGAATATGGGGTGGGTCGCATCCAGCCGCTTCATCTCCAACTCAGGGAACGCTCGCTGGAGGTTGCCGCGAAGGCGGTACAGCTGACTCGGATCACGGAAATCATCAACCATGACGAATCCGCCCCGCAAACAGTACTCCCTCAGCCCCGCAATCTCCTTGTCAGACAGTTCCATAAAGCCCACTTCGCACAGATAAATGAACGGGTACTTGAATATCTCCGGCTCATCAAATCCGAAGATCGGTTCATTTGTATCCAGTGTGATATCAACTTTCGAAAGCTCATGCATGATCTTCATGAGATGGCGGCCGGCAGTGGGATAGTCATGCGACCATGGCAGTCCGCCGTCACCTAGATGAGCCCCAAACCCACCAGAGAATCCGATCTCATACCGCGCCCGCGCGAACGTGAAACGGCCCGAAAGGTCCTCGTCGTTTTTCGGAACGTCGTAAACTCGGGGCCCGTCCGGTCGCGGTTTCCTCGGTGGACGCTGAGCCAGCGCCAGCGAAGCGAGGAGGCACAAGCCGACCGCTATCCAGACCGACGACGGCTTCCTTCCCTTGATCGAGCTTTTCAGCATACCTCTCTCACGGTCTGGCGATGCGGAGCAGCAGCTCCTGCGCCTTCTCATAACCGGGTGCGATCTCGAGCGAGCGCAAAATGGACCGGCGAGCCTCGCTTGTCTTCGACGCCGCGAGCTGGGCCGAGGCTAGATTGTAATATGCCTCAGCCATGTTTGGCGGGTTCAGCCCCAGCGCAACGCCAAATTCGCGGATCGCCAGCTCCGGCTGCTTGAGCTCCAGGTGTGCGTTCCCGGCAAGTGCGTGCATCGAATATTCATAAGGAGTGACAAAGAAACTCTGCCGCATCAGTTCCAGCGCCCTCGCCGTGTCCTTCATTTCCAGCTTGAGCAATGCCAGACGTTTGAGTGCGGGGTAGTTGTTTTCGTCGAACTTGATCAATGCATCGAGAATTTCCGCAACGGCAGTTTTGTCACCCCGCTTCTCATAAATGTCCGCGAGAACTTCATATGACGTACCGGGTCCGGTTTGAAACGGAAAGAGTTCGATCGATCGCTTGAAATGAACAATCGCCTTGTCGTCCTCTCCGTCCGTGTGGAGTTGAACGCCAGCCCTGAAGCTGAGGGAGAAGTCGTCCTGATTCGCCACAGCCGCCGCAACCAAGGCTTCCTTTGCCAACCGAGTCGTTCCCGCCGGTTTCGTCGACACCTCCACCGTCTTGAGGTACTTACCCACCTTGCCGCGGATGAACGTATCGAATTCACGATCGAAATCAGCCGGGGAGAGCTTTAGCACCTGCAAGAGAATATCCTGCGTCTTGCCGTGCTCGCGATAGCGCTTGAGCATTTCGAGGATCGCGTCGAAGCCGTAGCGCTCGCCGACAAATTCGCACACTTGAGAAGCCTCAAAATACGCAAGCGAGACATCGTCGGCTCGCTTCGGGCGCAAAAACCCATTGTCCAGATCGTTGATCTTGAACCAGCGCCCGTCGAGAAATGCCTTCAGTACCCCAAGATTCCAATCGTCACCCCATCCCGGTCTGGCGCGCCTTTCTTCATAGACCGAGAGCCCCTCGGAAAACCATCGCGGAATCAGATGATCGGTGATTTGCAGGGTAACTACGTGCGTGTATTCGTGCCAGAGCGTGCTTCCCCAATTGAATTGCCCGCCGGGGCGAGCGGCTGGTGAGTCCTGGGCGATGACTTGTCCGAAGCACACGCCAAGCGCGCCCAATCCCGGCAGCCCAAGCGTCCGCACAGCGAAATCCTCGTGGTTTGGGAAAATCTCGACCCAGATCGGGGTCTTTGGCGAGAATTTGTACTTCGCCGCCAAGGTTCGCGAAACCTCGTCGAGCAGATCACCAGCGTAACTCGCCAGTACATCGGTGTCTTTTGGCGCCGTCTTGATCAGAAACTGTCCGCGAGTCGTCTCCTTGTACTCGTCCATTGCGTCGAGCAGGTCGAGTGTATTCTTGGCCCAGAGATTGAATGGATCACCCTTGAAAGAGGTTTCGATCGAGGCCCGTCCCTGTGCAGTCAGACCTGTGCGCATGAGCGAGGTGCCAAGATCGAGGTGAGCCGACCACGATCGCGGATTGAGTTCGAGGGCGCGGCGAAGAAAGGTCACTGCCTCCGAATATCGTCGCGTGTTTGTCGCAAAATGAGCGATGGTCTCGTAGAGCTCCGCATAACGAGGATTGATCGCGAGCGTTGCCTTCTCCTCCGCGGCCTGATCCGCAGGGCGATTTTGCAGATAGAACATCGCTGCCCGAAGCGCATGGGCATCGAGCGAGTTAGGATTGATCGCGAGCGTCTGATTAAGCGTCTCGGAAGCTTTCTCGTAATTCTCAGCCTCGAGGTCGAGCATGGAACTGAGCGCTTTCGCTTCGACCAGCGCCGGATTTATCTCGAGAGCGCGGGTGAGGGCGGTCCGCATTCCTTCCGTTCCCTCAATCCGCCGATTGCGTGCGATGCCAAGGTGAGCGCGTGCGCTGTTCGCATTGATCAGCAGGGCATCGCGGAAGAATTCGGCTGCATCCTCATAATTGTATTTGGACGTGAAGAGCTCGCCACCTCCCAATTGAGCTTCGATAAACCCCTTGTCCGCCTCGAGCGCATCCAGATAGAAGTCGGTTGCCTCCTGGAATCTCTCCAGGTGCGTCAGGGCCCGGGCTGCGATAGTCAGCGATTCCGCAGTCGATTTGTCCTCGGCGTCCTGGGCCTCCACGACTGCTTCGAAGAGTTTCAGCGCTTCCGCTTCCTGTCCGAGCGTACTGAGCATTTCTCCGCGACGCAGTTGTGATCTGAGACGAATGGAACCATCTGACGTCTTCTCTGCGGAGGCCTTCTCGGCCCGTTCGAATTCCACTATCGCATCGCGATAACGACCCGTCGTCGCGAGAACCTCTCCAAGTAACAGTCGCAGTTCAGCGTCAGCGGCGCGGGCCGTCAGAAAGCGCTTGAGCGTCTCTTCCGCTTCCGCGTACTTCCCGGTCTCGAGAAGGGCGCGCACAAGACCTGTTTGCGCAACGTGATCGGAGGCGTTGCTCGCGAGCAATTTCCGAAAGCCGGCAATCGCCGTTGCATAATTGCCACGTGTCAGGTCGTCGGCGGGACTCTGTGAAACCGCATCCTGTGCAGAACTGCAGGACACCGGAAACCAGAAAAGCGCGAGGGCGAGGATGCCCTGCGCTATGTTCTTACTTCTCAATCCGCGTTGAAAACACCGCATCAGATTCACAGTCGCGCCGAAGCGTCGACCGCTTCCTCCTCTACTCACTTTTGTCTGGAGCGTACCCGTTTATTAAGGTCGGCCAGCTCGATAAGCAGTCGCTCCAGCTCATTTTCGAACTGCTCCAGTTGCATCTTGTCCTTGCGTGTTTTGAGCTGCTCGATCTGACCTTCAAGACGCATTCTTTCGCTGAATAGTTTCGCGAGTTCGGCATCTCCGCCAGCCTGCTGCTGCGGCAGAGAGTCAAAGAAGGTCGCCTTTGCCAGACCTCCATCGCCCGCCTCTGCCTTCGGATGACCAACCCCGTCGCCGTTGTCATCAATCATTGCGTGCTCGGTGGCCAATCTGCCCTGTTGCTCGTACCAGGCTGCGGTGGTCTTGATTGCGTATTCGAAGGCCTCGAGAACCGAGACTCGGCCGTTCTTATCGAGGTCGGCCTCAGCGTTGCCGAGTGCGACGATAAAAAACTCAGGAAAACGCGTCGCGTTCTGCTCCTGCCCACTTTTTGTGGCTGTCACTGTGATCCAGCCTTCGGTCGAGAGGGGCTTTACGAAGTCACCGCTCGCACTAGTCATGTTGACGATCACTACTCTCCGCGTGCCAACGCTCTTGAGCAGGCCCACGTAATCCGTCGCCGTCAGATCGGGGCCAACGAGCGAGAGCTTTGACTGTTTTCCATCGGAACTGCCGTGGCCTATCATGAACACAAAGAGCGCGTCATCCGGCTTTGCCGCGCTACGCACGGTGGCAAATGCCTTCCGAACCTCCTCTGCCGTCGAGCGAAGCTGTCCTTCACCCGGTTTCTCGATCAGGAGCAGAGTCTGCTTGTCATCAAAGCCAAGACGCTCAATGAGAGTTGACTGCAGCGTCGTCGCCCATCGAGCGAACTGAGTTGAGTACGATTCCTCGCCACCAACACCGCTCAGAATGATGGCAAACTTGCTCTTGTCGGCGGGCAGCCGCGGCGTCGGCGCGGCCGTTGGTGCGGATGCAGCCGGTGTGACCGGCGTCACCTGCTTCTTCTGCGGAGATTCAATCCCCTGTGCGCAGGCAGAGACAGAGAGCAGAACCACGAGCATGACACTTTGAAATTGAAATCTCATTGGCAGCACTATCCTTACGCCAACCCACTTCGCTTGCGAAGGAACCACTCACCGGACGCAAGCACAACCAGCAGTAGAAGATTGAACGGCATGTCCCAAAGGTCCTTGCTCACTCGCTCTGAGTTATTCCCTTCCAGGTAGGAGAGGTCTTCGACCAGGTCCTTCGCCCGCGACAATTCGTAGTACTTCCCACCCGTCTCCGCACTGATTCGTTTCAGCAGCTCGGCATTTTGCATCGCGTCGTGGAATTCGCGAGAGCGCTCCGACCTCAGGAAGCTGCTTTGCGCGCGACCCAGAACGACACCCTTTGACCGCGCTTCCAGCTCAAGTCGATAGAGCCCATTCCCGGTAGGCGTGTAATCCGCGCGATAGTCAAGTGAACTTTCCGTCAAACCAAACGTCATGGGAAGTTCGACCGTCTTTCCATCCGGAGGTGTGACGCGGGCCACAACCTGAGCGTCCTTGATCGCTTCAAACTTCTTGTCGTTGACTTCACCTCGAAGACCGACCGTATCGCCTGCGGCATACACATCTCGCTCGGCGTAAACCTCGATGGGATTGGGCGTCGTGCTCACGAGGTATCGCAGCAACTGTCTCCAGAATGTCTCGTGTGATGTGTTTTTCGCCTCAAGCATCATCCGCCAGCGCCATGTATCGCTCGCGGTTAGTGCCATCGTTCGACCACGACCATAGCGCTCCTCGCCGAGAAGCGGGACAGTTCGCGTTCGGTCAACCAGACTCCTCGCTTCGAGGATAACTGTCGCGCCAGGTTTGGTCTGGCTCAGGACTTCAGGGATCGTGATCGCGGGCATCTCGTCCCATGCCTTGGCGCTCAAAGCCCGATCCTCATTGAGCCTCGTGATCGCATGGGTTCGGCCCCGAGCCGTTAGTTCCGCCTTGAAGTTGGCGACCGTCGGCATCTCAGGCTCGTCGATGCGATCATTGAGGTCGAACGGAAGCATTCCCGCCACTGGTGTGTTGGCATATTTGCCCGCATCGAATGCGCGCGACCCGGCAAGAGCCAGGAACCCGCC
>JBDTUW010000242.1:0-6449 GCA_040007555.1 Acidobacteriota bacterium
GGCACTTGGTGGATATCACGATGTCGCGTTTGTGGTGGGTGTGAAACCGGGGTACTACATTGGAGGGGGACACGAAGGCCCTGTCGTGCGAATGGGGAAACGTGGTGGCTCACACGGATTTCTCCCGGAAATAGCCGAAATGAACTCAGCATTCTTTATCGCGGGCCCGGGCGTACCAAAGGGAAAGAACCTCGGTCAGATCGATATGCGGGATATCGCTCCGACGCTCGCAGGGATTCTAAAGGTCCGGCTGCCTGCTGCCGAAGGCCGCGACTTATTTAGCTTGAAGTGACGGCTTCCGAGAAATGAAGGCGGCTTGAAGAACTATCTCTGCAGAGGGATATACGTTTCATCGTCCTGACGGTCGCGTTCGCGCTGGATGAAGTCGTAATAGTGACATCTGCGTTCTTCCGGGAACTCGTGGCAGACGCCGGGGCGATGTTCGTAGATTGTGCAGCGCCGCTCGGTCGGGTGCAGAAACTGACAGGTGCTCTTGAAGATCGTGTCCTGCCTGTGTCGCAATACACGCCCATATCCCTTGATCAGCTTTGTAAATCGCTGTTCAGCTCTCTCGTAGCTCAGCGTGAAGCGTTTCGCGAGTCGCTCAATGTCGCGACGTGTGACGATGATGTATTCGTATGAGCAGCAATACGCTGGACATTTCGAGCAATCATAAAGCACAGGAAGTTGCCTGGTCGCCATAATGTCTCTGGTGGGTTTCTGAACGCGTCATTCTTATCACTATCCCCCCACGGACAGCAACCGAGCGTGACCAAAAGAACAATAAAAAGTCATGAAGACGTCAGGAGCGGCATCCCGGACTGCAGCGCTACAGTGGCCAGAGATTGACCAGACACTTGGAGATACAAGAGGAAGCGTTGAGTCGAACTGCGCTCTCGGCGCTCTCGGGGCCGCTCGCTTCGTTCCTGTCCCGGTAGTGACCAATTTGCGAAAGCCCTCATCCGGACTTATGCTGTTTATGGATGGCGACCATGCGAAGAATTTATCTGGATAACAGTGCCAGCACCCGCGTCGACGACGAAGTCGTCGAGGCCATGCTCCCCTATCTCCGCGACGATTACGGGAACGCATCAAGCACTCATCAATGGGGCCAGGCTGCGAGACAGGCTGTCGAGGAAGCGCGCGCGCAGGTGGCGCAACTCATCAACGCGCAGCCCGCTGAAATCACCTTCCTCTCGGGGGGAACGGAAAGCGACAATCTTGCAATCAAGGGCATTGCAGAGGCAAATGCCGAACGCGGTCGACACATCATCACTTCAAGTATCGAGCACCCTGCGGTACTTGCCGCCTGCGCGCACCTCGAGAAGGCTGGGTGGACGGTTACCTATCTGCCGGTCTACAACGAAGGCGTCGTTCGCATTGACGATACTCGCGCGGCGCTGACCGACGAGACGGTGCTGATTACGATCATGCACGCCAACAACGAGATAGGAACTCTGCAACCTCTTGCGGAGATCGGCGCGCTTGTTCGCGAACGTCGCGAACGTGGTCATCGGCACCTGTACTTTCATACCGATGCGGTCCAGGCAATCGGCAAAGTGCCGGTCGATGTCCGGCAATTGGGTGTCGACCTTCTTTCATTTACGGCACACAAGCTTCATGGGCCCAAGGGCATCGGAGTTCTCTATCTGAGGCGCGGTGTGCGGATCGCTTCGCAGATGCATGGCGGGCACCACGAACGCGACCGGCGCGCCGGGACGGAAAGCGTGCCACTGATTGTGGGATTGGGTAGAGCGGCCGAGATGGCTCGAACTCATCTTTCTGATCGAGCTGATCGCATGCGGAGTCTGCGAGATTATCTGGAAACGGAATTGATTCGCACGATCCCCGGGATTTGGCGGAATGGTGATGCGGTGCGGCGATTGCCCAACATTGCAAACTTCAATTTTGAGCACGTTGAAGGCGAAGGGCTGCAGATATCGCTTGATCTGAAGGGCGTCGCGGTTTCGACAGGGTCGGCATGTTCCTCGGGATCCCTCGAACCATCGCACGTCCTGACCGCCATCGGTCTCGATCACGCAGCAGGGCATGGCTCTCTCCGATTCAGCCTGAGCAAGGACACGACAAGAGAGGAAATCGATTATGTGATCGCGACTCTCCCAGCGATCGTCGCGAGACTGCGGCGCATGTCACCGGAGCTTCGAGCACAGGAATTCGCCCTGGAACGATAAACGGAGAAGTCCAGATGGGTGATGGGAGAAGGGGAGAGATTTCGAGATGACCCCTCTTATCGGATTTCATGTATTCATCCAAAGTCCTTGACCACTTGGAAAACCCGCGCAACGTCGGCGCGATGACCGATGCGACCGCTCGCGGAGAGGCCGAGAACCCCGTCTGTGGCGATGTCCTGCATCTCTACCTCAAGATCGATTCCGGATGCATCGTTGCGGCGACCTTCAATGCGCGAGGGTGCCCACCCACGCTCGCCGCTTCGTCCGCGCTGACCGAACTGATCACGGGGTTGAGTATCGATCAGGCGAGTTTGCTCAAACCGCATCACGTCGCCACCGCGCTTGAGTCCTTGCCGCGAAACAAGGAACATTGCTCAGTCCTTGCCATCGATGCACTGCGTGCGGCTCTCGCCGCCCTCCCGCCCGGCGTGATATAACTTCTCCGCTGTGCTCAACTTAAGCACATCGCAGATCGAAGGAACTGGCCAGTTTCGTATGGATAACTCCCACTCCGAACGGCAGCGACACATTCCCGCCGAGCAGGTTTCACTGGAGATCTCGGAGCGCTTCGGCGCGAACCGCGTGACGCTTCCAGAACCCGCGTTAGGCACGTCGGAGGTAATGGCGTGCGCCACCGCCTTTCCTGAAAACGCAGCAGAGCTTGGAGAGATGCTTTCATATGCCTCGTCGCAGCGGTGGAGAGTCGTTCCCGCCGGTGCGAGGACATGGCTGGAGATGGGTAATCCCCCGACCGAGGTTCATCTGATTGTCTCCACGGCGAAGATGACTCGAATTCTGGAGTATGAGCCCGCTGACCTGACTGCGACCGTTGAAGCGGGTTGCACACTATCCACATTCAATGCAGGTAGTGAACCTCACCGACAGTTCATTCCACTCGACCCATTCGGTGCTGAGAATGGGACCCTTGGAGCCATCGTTGCCACAGGGAGTTTTGGCACCTTGCGCTGCGGCTTTGGCACACCGCGCGACTGGGTCATCGGTATGCGGGTAGCGCGCGGCGATGGCACCATCACGAAGGCCGGCGGCAAAGTCGTCAAGAATGTTGCCGGCTATGATCTCTGCAAGCTCTACACCGGCAGCTTTGGAACTCTCGGCGTGATCTGTGAGTTGAGTTTCAAACTTCGGGCTCTACCTGCCAGCGATCGCACGATCGTCCTCGCGAGCGATCAGATTGCCGAACTCTGTGCCTTTGCAAGCCGGATTGTCGATTCCGATCTGCAGCCGGCAGCAATGGAGATATTCGCTCCTGCCGCGGTAGGCCTCTCTGACTTGGTAGAGGGTGAGTACGCAATCGCGCTGCGCTTCCTGGATGAGGAGGAAACTATTGATTCGGAGGAGGAATACATCGGTCAACTGAGCGGCGCGCTGCGATGCCGGACACTCGAGCGGGAGCAGGCAGTCGAGATGTGGCAGACCTACCGTGCGAGCGAAACTGATTCAAGGTGGGTCTGGAACCTGCGAGTCAGCGTGCTACCCACTGACGTGGCTGAGATGGTAAATGAGATCCAGAATCTGATGCCCTCGAGTGCGGTTTGCCTTCACGCAGGAAACGGCGTGATACGCGTTTTTGATGAAACCGCTTCCCTCGAGCAATTGAAGACGGCGCAGCGACCACGAAAGGTGGCCGAATTACGCCAGTTCGCACAAGCGCGGGGGGGACAGCTCATCATCCTGCGAGCGCCAGAGGAAATCATGGAGAAACTGGACGTCTGGGGCGATGTGGGTCAGACTGCGCGCCTCATGCGCGAACTCAAGGCAAAGTTTGACCCTCAGGCTATCCTTAATCCGGGCCGGTTTGTCGCCGGTATCTAAAGTCTCCTGCCAGGTTGCAACAATTCCATGACGAGTCACACAACACTAAAGAACGCGCTTGCGCCGGAGACCGAGAAACTTCTGGGTTGTATTCACTGCGGACTGTGTCTTCCTGTGTGTCCGACATACGTGCAGTTGGGCAATGAGAACGACAGTCCCCGGGGAAGGATATATCTCATGCGCGCCGCAGCTGAGGGTCGTCTCGATCCAGCTTCGGATTCCTTTGCGCGTCACATCGACCTTTGCCTGGGATGCCGCGCTTGCGAGACTGCCTGCCCAGCGGGTGTCCGGTATGGTTTTCTTCTCGAAGTAGCACGCGAAGAGATCATTGCTCACGCACCAAAGGGCCGAGCAGGATTTCAGCAGCGCATGCTTGGACTCGCACTAAAGCATATTTTTACGCATCCAGGCAGGCTTCGAGCGGTTTTCGCGGTCCTCCGGTTCGTTCGCGGCAGCAGCATCATCAAGCTTGCACAACGTGAAGGGCTGGTGCGAAGCATCTCCCCGCAGGCCGAGTTTGCGCTCTCTTTGTTGCTTTCAACTGAAGCGAGCGGCAAATCGATCGCCACAACTCAAGTCAAGAGTGCGCTCGCGAGCCAGACCCCTGTAGACGTTGCCGGCGAAAAGATCGGGCCGGCCGTCACCGTCTTTACCGGTTGCGTCATGGATGGGTTGTTCAAACATGCGAACGATGCCACCTCGCGAGTTCTGGTCGCGAATGGAGCGAGGCTTGCTCCCCTCGAGACACAGGTCTGCTGTGGCGCCCTTCACGCCCACTCCGGTGACATGCATACATCCCGCGATCTCGCGAAGCGCAATATCGACGAGTTTGAGAAGGCTGGCCAGGGCTCAACAATCATCGTCAATGCGGCAGGCTGTGGCGCGATGCTCAAAGAGTACGGAGAGCTCCTCCGGCATGAACCAGCATACGCTGAGCGTGCGCGGGCCTTTAGCGCACGCGTCCGCGATATCAGCGAGTACCTCGCCTCAAACGGAATCCGACGCGGCAGCGAAGTAAAGGCCACCGTGACGTATGATGCCCCGTGCCACCTGTATCATGCGCAACGCGTCACTACGGCGCCGCAGCAACTGCTTTCAGCGATTCCTGGTCTGGAGTACAAGCCTCTCGAGGGTATGCAGGACTGCTGTGGGGGCGCCGGAATCTACAACCTGACCGAACCGGAGATGTCTGAGCAGTTGCTCTCCGAAAAGATCGCCAAGGTTAAAGCGACGGGTGCCGAATTGCTCGTCACCGCGAATCCCGGTTGTCACATGCAACTCGGAGCCGGCATCCGGCGCTTCGGGGCTGATTGTCAGGTAGTACATGTCGTTGAGATGCTTGATGAATCCTACCGGCGAGCTGGCTTCTATGACGAAACGACCTGAGTGGCCGGAATGAATGCCCCAAGGCAGTGGCGCCAACGTTCAGTGCGACCAGCGCGGATAACCTGGGAGCTGTCGGAACCGTGATGCAGCGCTTTCCTCATCTTTTCTGGACACTGGTCAGACTCCGATACCAGTTGATCTGGGCGCAGGCGAGAACCAGCACGGGCCGCGTGGTTCTGCTCGTTATTGTTTCGATCTTCTTTATCTCCATCGGCATTCTGATTGGACTGATCGGGCTTGGTACGGCGGTGGCTGGGGTACACCTTGGCAAATCGGAGGTGATGACTCGGGGTGTCCTGAGTGGCCTCCAGGCGAGCGCCGTTATGACCAGCCTGTTTTTTGGCCTCGGACCGAGGAGCGCTCTTTCCGAGATCGTCTTGCGACGCTTTCCCCTCACATCTCGCGAGCGGGTTTTCGTCCGGCATCTGATAGGCCTCATCGACCCAATCTGGTTTCTGCTTGCAACATCTGCTTTTGGAATCGGAATCGGACTGTCAATCGCAGGCAAGGGATCGCTGCTGGTGTCGCTCATCTCTGCGATGCTCTTTGTCGTAGCGGCGTATTTGACGGCGGTGTTTATCCTTTCCCTGGTTGATCGGTTGATGCAATCGACAACGGGTGCGACCGCGCTCGGCACGCTGGGTCTGGCCGCCCTCTCATTCTCAGGTCTCGGAATGGCGTGGTTGATGAACCCGCAGCGCCCGGAGCGGATGGAAATGATTGACCGGGCGCTGCATCTTGCGCCTTCCGGCCTTGCAGCCACCCTCATGGTTGGGGTGGACTTCGCGACTGGTCTGCACAGCTTCGCGCTCCTCGGATTGTGGTGTGTCGGCCTTCTTTTCATGGTGGGATGGCTCGAACAGAGTCGAGCAGCACCGACTTCAATGCTGGTTGGTTCGAGCGCCGACTATAATTTCGATAATCTCCTGGACAGGGTGGCGAGTCTGTTGGGAGAGAAGCGCGCCCCGCTGATGGCCAAGGCTCTGCGCTACTATCTCCGCTCAAATCGAGTGCGCCTTGGGCTGGCCACCGCGCCGA
>JBDTUW010000243.1:0-6446 GCA_040007555.1 Acidobacteriota bacterium
AACTCGACCCAGCGCTCACGCACTGGGCTAGAGGACTTGCACCACTTCGTGGTGCAAACGCCCCTTTGGGGCTACGAGAATGTTTGCTCGGAAACCAGAGCGTTTGGCCTCTCTTCTAGCCCAAGAACTTGTTGATCTCTTCCGGCGATTGATGATCGATAAAAAGGCGCCCCCAGATCTCGGTCACCAGGAACGAATACCAGAAGGAACCATCGCCATTAGTCGTTTCCGCTGCAATCGTCTCCGGTTGCAGTCCGAAGGTATTCGCCCAGAAGCCATCACGGAAGATCGCATCGGAGAAGTTGAGATACTGCCGCGCGGGCAGATTGAAGCCTACCTTTGGTCGATAAATGATCTCTCGCGGCAGATAGCGTTCAGCCACTTTCTTGATGATCCACTTGCCTTCGCCATTTCGCACCTTGAAGCGATACGGAAGATTGAGCGCGAAATCGACGACGCGTAGATCCAGAAGCGGCACTCGACATTCGACCGAAGTCTGCATCGTGCTCTTGTCTTCGCGATTGAGCAGATGTTCGAGGTACTCGCGCACGTCGGAAAGCATGGCGGCCTGCGCATAGCGCTCTTCATCTTTGGGAAGAAAGGCGTAGGCCTCGAGACTCTCACGAAACCTGGTGCCGCGCGCAAAGAACCCGGAGGCGAACTTCAGCGCACCCGCAACATCGTTGGTTGTTGTCCGAAAGTGATGGAGGAAAAGATCGTCCCTTGTCAGATAAGCCAGATCCGCTCCGCGATTGAGCAAACGGGCAATCCATTTTCCATATCGCCGCCGGCGCAGCACGTTCCGGTAAAGCCGTTCATGACGCCAGGCGTAGCCTCCAAAAAGTTCATCCCCGCCTTCTCCTGCGAGCAGCACCTTGACACCCTGCTCGCGGGCGAGACGGCTGACGTAATAAACCGGCACCGCGTTGAGGTTGTAGAGCGGAAAATCTGCATGATAGATGGACTCCACCAGCGCCTCACGAAATCGTTGCCGGTCAAGGTGGTAGTAGTTGATCTCGATCCCAAGATGCGTTGCAACCGCGCGCGCGTAACGCTCCTCGCTCATCTCAGCATTGTCACTGAGGCTGACGTTGTAGATCTTCACCTGCGAACTCTGCTTCAGTGCGAGCGCGGTGACGAGGCTGGAATCAACGCCTCCGCTGCAAAGCGACCCGACGGGCACGTCACTCACCATCTGGTCGCGGACGCTTGTTTCAAGCAGTTCCGCACATCTCTCAATCGCCTCCTCGGGGCTCTTCGCTTCCCAACGACGGTACTCATCAGCTCGCACCCGGTCAGCCGGACGGTAGTAGCAAGACGGGACGACCTGCGGTGGTTCACCGAGTGAGAAGGACAGACGATGACCGGGTTCGAGCGATTTCACACCCTCGAACAGCGTCCGGCTATCGGCCAGCCAGCCATACATCAGATACTCAGCGACATTTTCCTTCGCCACTCGCGGCACGATATCGAGAGCAAGGAGTGCCTTTACCTCAGACGCAAAGGCAAACCGATGACCGTCTGCAGCGTAGTAGAAAGGTTTGACGCCGACCTGATCTCGTGCGGCGAACACCTTTTTATTCCTGGAATCGTAGATGGCGAAGGCAAAGATTCCGTTGAATCGCTTGACGCAGTCTTCGCCCCATTCTTCGTAAGCGTGGAGAATGACCTCGGTGTCGGATTGCGAGCAAAAGCTGTAGAGATGCTCGAGTTCGCGCCGCAGTTCCCTGAAGTTATATAGTTCGCCGTTATAGGTGATCCAGATGCTGGCATCTTCATTGGGCATTGGCTGATGGCCGGCCTGGGAGAGGTCGATGATCGACAGGCGAGTGTGCCCAAAGCCAGCACCTGGGAAAAGCTGCACGCCACGATCATCCGGACCCCGATGATCAAGACGACGAGTCATACTCCAGAGAGACTCCTCGCTTACTGGATTGCCGTTGAAATTAACAATACCGCAAATTCCGCACATAAGATGAAAACACGATCGACTGACCCAACCCTGCCCCTCGTCCTCGATCCCCTCCGCGCCTCTGCGTTGGAGCTGTCGCCACAACGGCGTCTTCACCGCTTCGAGATCAGGTAGTTCTCGATCGCCACATGCTTCAAACCTGAACGGTCGAAGACGTCCAGCGCGTCGCGCGGCGAACTGACCAGCGGATGCCCGTGGAGATTGAACGATGTGTTCAACACCCCCCCACGCTTGCCAGACAGACGCTCGAACTCTTCGATCAACCGGTAATATCTCGGATTCCACTCGCGCTCAACCACCTGCGGTCTGACGGTCAGATCGTAAGGGTGAGCACCGGCCTTGAGATCACTGATACAGTCGGTGGTATCAAACGTGAGGATCATATAGGGTGAGCGAATACCCTTCGGGTTGACGAGACACCGCGACGCCTGTTTGTCGGTCATCGAAGTCGCGAATGGCATCCAGAAATCACGACTCTTGATCATGCTATTGATGATCTTGACGACATCGTTGTTTGACGGGTCGGCAAGAATGGAACGGTTCCCAAGCGCACGCGCACCAAATTCCTCGCGGTCACAGAAACGCGCCACAATCTCGCCTTTCGTCAGTAACTCCGCTACTCGCGTCTCGATATCGTCTTCAAGCGTGCTGTTCACTTCCACGCGAAATCGGTAACTCTCGATCGCAGACTTCACCGCGCGGTCATCAAAGCTCTTTCCGAAATAGAACTCACGGAGCGGCGCGATCTTCTCGTGACCGAACTTATCCGCAGCAACCAGCCAGCTCGCACCAAAGATATTTGTTTCATCACCGCATGAAGGGAAAACAAAAAGGTCGTCGACCTCGGGCAGTTCCATGATGGCTTTATTCAGCTTGACGTTCATGAAGACACCGCCGCTCAAAGCGAGATGCCGGATACCCGTTGCCGCAATAGAGTTCCTCACCCATTGCAGCAGCATCTCCTCGGTGAAGCGTTGCAATCCGCCGCAGATCGAGTCGAACCTGTCGAACTCAAAGAGCTCGCGCAGCAGGCTGTAGCTGTAGAAGAGATCCGGCGTTCCCTCCGCTCGTTTCCAGCCATAAACTGGCGCTCCCTGGAAGGTAAATAAGCGCTTCAACTTCGCACATACCTCCGCGACCCGCTTCTCGTCTGCGTACGGAGCCATCCCCATCAGCTTGTACTCATGTTCAAGCGGCACCATCCCAAGCAGAAATGTCACCACCGCATAGAGATTGCCGATAGATTCGGTTCGCGGGACTGCACCGATTCTGCGCAACCTGCCGGCACGACCTATACTTACCGTCGCACAGAGCTCATCTCCCTCTCCATCATTGGTCAGTACCAGGATGTCACGGTCGTAGTTGCCAAGACCGTAGTAGGCCGAAGCGGCGTGGGCGCGGTGATGCTCGACAACTTCGATTCTTTCTTCCGGAAGGCCAAAGGCGAGTGCCTGGGCGAGTCGACCCTCACCCGTTGTGGTGATCTCGCGTCCGAGCGCGTGCTTGATTGTCCGTCGCAATCGAGGTGGAACCGCGGTGTCATACAGGTCCTGCCGTCTCTGGACCTGCTTCTGTCGTTCGAGAAAGCCGGGCCTGCCAACTTCACGGTAGAGCGCGAGGCGGCTCGCTTTGGTATTCTGGTCGGGCATCTCGCGCCCCACGACAGCGAACCGATCGATGTCATCGAGTTTGAGCCCGCTTTCCTCAAGAATTGCTTCTATCGCACGGCGTGGAAAGCCCGCGAAGTTCTTCTCGCGCGTCAGGCGCTCTTCCTGAATCGCGACGCGAATGGCACCATCTTCGAGCAAACTTGCCGCAGCGTTATGTCCGTCGTGAATGCCTAGAATCCTCATAGCATGAGCGCCGCGCGACGTGATCGGGCGGATGTCTGACTGACCTCTCGATAAATATCGGTTAATTGCGAAGTGACCGTTTGATCGCCAAACCTTTCCTGAGCGTAGGCTGATAGTTTGACGGCAGAATAGTCATCCAGGGATGATGAAACGCGGGCAATCGCGTCAGAGAGCGCTTCTTCGTCGTCGACCGGGACGAGGGCGCCGTTTGAGTCAGAAACAAAATCCTCCGGGCCGCCGCACCGTGTGGCAACCACTGGGCGCCCCATGCTCAGGGACTCGGCGGCAACGATACCAAACGTCTCAGAGCGACTTGGCAGCACGAATAAGTCTGACGCGGCAATCTCCCTCGCGACTTCGTCAGGCGGCAAAGCACCTCTAAAGACACATTGCTCGCTAACACCAAGCTGTCGCGCAAGGTCCTCACACTCGTATCGCACCTCGCCATCACCGACAATCGTCAGTCGAAAATCACCCCTCGCATCCAGAAGCTGCTTCAATGCCCGCAACAGCAAGGGAAGATTCTTGTTGTGATCTCGGAGAATTCCCGCGAAGAGCAGTTTGTATGGTTCCCCTGATTGCCGTGTTTTTGGTGTCAATGGAAATCGCCTCTGGTCGACGATATTGGGAACCACTTTGATCGTCCTCGTGACCCCGTGTGATCGCATCTCTTCGGCCAGCGAGTTGCTGACGGCTAGCACGGCATCTGCGCGTTCAAGGGCAAACCGCACCTTGAAGCGATCGCGCGCGGTCTCCATCAGCGCGCTGAATGGGCCACGGTGCTCCGTGATGACGACTGGGCGACCAGTCCATCGCGCCGCGAGCACGGAAGCAAAACCGGCCGGCAACGTGACGTGTGCATGCACGACATCGCATTCACTCGTCCTTATCTCGGAAACGATCGCGCGCGCGTAGTCGAACTGGTGGACAACGTTGCGAGCTGGCAGGCTCGTTCGGATAACTTTGTAGCCATCCCTCTCCTCGACCATTCGATGCCGCATCTTTCCGGCAGGAATAACCACCGGTGAGACCACGGTCACTTCGTGCCCCGCTGCTTTGGATGCCAGGGCGCGCGCCTGCTCTGCAATGAAGACACCAGAGAACGGCGATTCCCCATCCGGAAACCACGATGCGACGATGAGAATCTTCACGATGAACTGCTCAGATGACCGGTTTGAGCCCGGTCTTCATCCCGCGATAAGTGCGCCCCACAAACGAGTCACGGTAGTAGAGGTAAGCGACCTTTCGCCAGAGGGCGGCCCTGGCGGCAAAGGGTGCGGTCTTCAGGGCGCGCAAGTACAATCGCCGACCCTCAGCAAAATCCGATGTCACGACGCGGTCTGCAGCATGCTCGAGCAATCGCGCACGAATTTCCCTTTCAGCGTCGCGCACCTCCCGCGGGAGGTCGTCACGGCTAAAGAACTTTTCACTGACTCGGAGAATGTCCCAGCCAAAGCGATCCATCTGGCTGCCGGTCTTTGACGTCTCCCGCAGCAGGAACCGCGACCAGAAGCGCGGCTCGCGGACGATCTTCGTCACCAGACTTAGTCGCAGCCAGAGATCGAAGTCCATCGTGTAGTGAAGGGCCTGGTCAAGCAGCCCGGAACGATCGAGCGCCTCGCGTTTGACGAAAACCGACGAGGGCGGAATAAAGTTGAACTCGTGAAAGAGCAGAAAACCCCGAAGCGTGAATTCCGGAGGCATGTACTCGCGCACCACTTCGCCCCGCTCATCGATATCGCGGACGCCACCGTAGACCATCCCCGTGTCGCCCGATAGTTTCTCAACAGCCTCTCGCACCGCGCCGGGCTCGTACACATTGTCGGCATCGAGCCAGCCGAGAATCTTTCCGCCGGCTCGAGCCCACCCTTTGTTCAGGGCATCCGACTGACCCTTATCCGGCTCAGAGACCCAGGTGATGCGATCATCGAATCGCTCCAGTATCTCGACGGTTCTGTCGGTGGACCCTCCATCGATGATGAGATGCTCGATGTTCGGGTAGTCCTGCGCAGCGACACTCCGGATTGCCTTCTCGATATAAGCTGAGCTGTTATAGGACGCGGTGACGATGCTCACCAGCGGGCATTCTTCAGGCATCCGCTCCTTTCCGCACGTTCGATGTGATCCACCGGTGAGGAACGACAAGCAGTGCTCGCGACGAAACCACCGGCGTTCCACTCGCGAATACATCGCCTGGCTCAACAGTAAAGAGCGCAAACTGGTCATCACGATAGAGCCACTCGAGCATCGGCCGCGTCAAGCCTACAGAAAGGTAGTACTGACCTGCGGCGAGGGGAAAGTGTGGAAACTCGCATTCGATCGCGTTCTCACCTTTGCCGATGCTGACGTCCACGGCTGCCACGGGTCGCGTCGAGTACTGAATAAGCGGCACCCCTTCGAGTGTGTAAATTCCCAGCTCGACCCCCGCGTTTCGAACAGCTTCGTTGGCGCGCCACGAAATACGGAATTTCGCGTAATCGCCGCTCGACAGAGCAGGTTTCAGTTGTCCCTTCTCGTCCACCACCTCAACCAATGTGACTTCAAACTGCCGCTCAGGATCGGGAGTCGGATTGGCGAGCCGCAGACCGTGGTTCCCGTCGCCAGCAGAGCCGAGTGCGCTT
>JBDTUW010000244.1:0-6441 GCA_040007555.1 Acidobacteriota bacterium
CCTCTCCGGATCCTGAAAGGCATTGGCGTAGGTCCCGCCGCCAGCGCCGATTTGAATCGAAATCACTGCGGTTCCTCCGGCCCTCTCTGCTGATAGTTCCGGTAGCCAGCGCCCGCCATGAAAAAAAACGAGAAGCGGAGTTGCGCTTCTTAGCTTGAGCTTTGCCGGCAGAAAGAGAGTGCCCAATGCCAGCGTTTCGCGGCGGCCGGCTGGACTCTCCTCCTGAAGACGCGGGTGAGCGCGAGTGTGTTCGACCATCGGAGAGGGATTCTGTGGCTGCTGCACAAACGCAGGAACGGCGATGAGGCCGCGGATGAGGAATGCTACGGAGAGGATTCGGGGGACCATTTCTTCGCGAGCCTCTAAGGTGCTTTTTCCATCCACTCAGCAAGGTCTTGTAGCTCAAGCCAGCCTCATTGGCGCGTACCGAAGCTGTTGAGCTCGGTGCGCTGAAGCTAACGTATGCAAAACAGTGGCGCAAGTGAACCCAGGGATGGGAAGCCGGTGCGAGAGTTTGACTCCGCCCGGCTGACCTCCTAGGATAATGCCCTTTCCACACGCAATGATCCTGACGGTCCCTTCATTTGCCAAGATCAATTGGACACTCAAAATACTGGGGCGTCGCACCGACGGCTACCACGAACTTCGAACAATCCTGCAGACCGTCAGCCTGTGCGATACGCTTTCCTTGACCAGGTCAGAGGTTGGCCTGGAACTGACGTGCAATGCGCCGGGCGTTCCGCTTGACGAGACGAACCTGATCCAGAGGGCAGCGCGTCTGTTTATCACAGAGACACGAAAGGACTTCGGCGTTCGGATACACCTCGAGAAGCGGATCCCGGTGGCGGCGGGGCTGGGTGGCGGCAGCAGCAACGCGGCGGTCACGCTCCTCGCCCTCGAGAGGCTTTTTGAGGTTCGCCTCGAGCCCGCTCGGCGCATTGAAATCGCCGCTTCTCTTGGTGCGGATGTTCCATTCTTTCTCCTTGGAGGCAGCGGCATAGGCGTTGGGCGCGGGGATGAGGTCCACCCACTTCATGACATCTCTTTTCCGTACCTGCTTCTTGTGAATCCGGGTGTTGCGGTGCCGACGGTAGCGGTCTACCGCGCTCTCCCTGCTGAGTTGACAATGCCGTATGTGGCAGATATGATGCCGTTTTCGCTTGAGGCCGCTTCTCGAAGCATGTCTACCCCATTGAGAGTACTCGGCATCTTGAGCAACGATCTGGAACCCGGTGTTGTGGCTCGGTATCCACTGCTGGGTGAGGTACGGAAGCGGCTGATCGACTCCGGGAGCACGGCGGTGCTAATGTCGGGCAGTGGGGCGACCTTTTTTGCGCTCTTTGACAGCGAGGCGATGCGCTCCGTCGCACAACAGGATCTCAGTGACACCGGCTGGTGGTGCGTGCCGGTGAGGACAATCGGCCGTCGGGAATATCGATCGGCGATTGGAATTGACGCCGGGGCGGTCCAGGGTTGAAAGGCACATATATCCGGACCGCGGGAAAAATACTGGGGAGTCGCCAAGTGGTAAGGCAGCGGCCTTTGGAGCCGCCATTCGTAGGTTCGAATCCTACCTCCCCAGCCAGAAACGAAGGCGCTGAGTGCTTTGGCGCCCTGACTATGGGAACGGGGCATTCAGCTCGCAAATTTCTTGGGTGGGGAGAGTGAGAAGCTTACAGATATTCTCGGGAAACGCGAATCTGCCCCTGGCGGAGGAAATCTGCGCTTATCTTGGAATCCCGCTTGGGCGGGCCAATACGACGAGATTTCCAGACGGAGAGTTCAATTTCCAGATCCTCGAGAACGTGCGGGGCGGCGATGTCTTCATCGTCCAATCGACCTGTCCACCCGTTGATCAGCACCTCATGGAGTTGCTGATCATGCTCGATGCCTGCGTGCGGTCGTCGGCAGAACGGATCACCGCGGTCATTCCGTATTATGGTTACGCCCGCGGCGACAAAAAGGATCGGCCAAGAATCGCGATCTCGGCCAAGCTCGTCGCGAACCTGGTTCGGACGGCTGGCGCCGACCGGGTATTGGCTGTTGACCTGCACGCGCCTCAGATTCAGGGGTTCTTCGATATTCCGGTGGATCACCTCTACGCCGCGCCCGTCATGATCGAGTATTTCACCGAGAATTCGCTCGACAACCTGGTGGTGGTGGCGCCGGACCCAGGTGGAGCTGAGAGAGCGCGGGCCTACGCGAAGAGGCTGAATGCTGATTTTGCGATCGTCGACAAGCGACGCGACAAATCTCAGCAGGGCCATGCTGAAGCCGAGGTCATGAATATTGTTGGCAACGTCGAGGACAGGAATGTCCTGATCGTTGACGATATGGTTGACACGGCGGGCACATTGACGAAGGTAGCCGAGGCTTTGCAGAAGGCGGGTGCGCTTCGGATCGCGACAAGTTGCGTCCATGCGGTCCTCTCTGGGGATGCGGTGGCGCGGATTCAGCGATCCCCTCTCGAGAAGGTGATTGTGACGAATACCGTGCCAGCGGACCGGGTTTGTGATTTACCGATGTTCGAATGTCTGAGTATCGCGCCCTTGCTGGCAGAGGCGATTAAATCGATCCACGATGAGACGTCGGTGAGCCGTTTGTTTATTTAGTACGCCCTCGGGATGCAGCTCGATGGCGGTCAAATTCTGGAGTGTATGTCATGAGTTATGATTCGAGTATTTCATTGGATGCGCAGCCAAAGCCCGTAGGCGGCAAGGAAGTTTCGCGCAAAATGCGGCGGGCAGGGCTGGTTCCGTTGACTCTTTACGGTGGTGGCGTGGAGGCTGCCAGCGGTTCGGTGCAAAGACGTGAGTTCACGGCGATCGTTCGCTCGCAGGGCCGCAATTCCATCTTCAATTTGAATCTAGGCGGCACGGCAACGCCGGTCAAGATTGCGGATTGGCAGCTGCACCCGGTTAAGGGCCATCTGATGCACCTCGATCTGATGCGCATTTCCTTGACCGAGAAGACGGAGTTTGAGGTTAATGTCGAGACCGTGGGTGAGGCGGACGGAGTCAAGCAGTTCAATGGAATCCTCGACCAGCCGACCCATACGCTGAAGATCAGATGCCTTCCGACCGATGTCCCACAGGAAATTGAGATAGATGTCAGCGGTCTTGGGATTGGGGATCACTTCCGCGTCAGCGATTTGCAGATCGATCGCGAAAAGATTGAGGTCCTCGCTGATGATGATCTGGTGCTGGCAACCGTCGTCGCCGCGCGAGTTGAAGAGGAGCCTGTGGCAACCGGAGATGAACCAGTCGAACCGGAAGTCATCAAGAAGGGTAAGCCTGAAGACGATGCTTAGTTGAGCTCGCCAGGCGCCAGGTTTCGCAAAAATTCCTCTTGACGCGTAACTCGGCAAGAATGCCGAGCATTTATGAGGCTGATTGTTGGCCTGGGCAACCCGGGCCTTGAATATGAGTGGACGCGCCACAATTGTGGCTTTCTGGTCGTTGAAGAACTCGCGCGACGCGCGGGCGCCCAGATCAGGATGCGTCAATGTCAGGCGTTGACCGGTCGTGCGATCATCGAAGGTGAGAGCGTTTTGCTCGTCAAACCTCAGACCTTCATGAACGAAAGCGGAGTTGCAGTCGCCGCCTTGCGCTCAAAGTACGAGGTTTCGCCTGCCTGTGTGCTGGTCATCGCTGACGAGTTGGCATTACCCTTTGGTCAGATCAGGCTCAGGCGATCGGGTAGCGCTGGCGGGCACAACGGATTGAAGTCGGTGATCGCAAGACTCGGAGCCGATGGTTTTCCGCGGCTGCGTCTTGGCATCGGCAAGGATCATCCGATTGACGATGCGGCCGGTTTTGTTCTTTCTGAATTCCCCCGTCGTGAGCGGGATGCGCTGTCAGAGATGGTAGCGCGTGCGGCGGGTGCCGTGGAAGCTGTTTTGAAAACCGGCATCGATGATGCGATGTCGAAATATAACTGAGTATCCGCAGCCGGTTGCATCTGCGACCGACCTCCGGCCTCTCCTTGCTCGGCGCGCCTTGATGGCAAGACCGGGCTTTAATATCCACAAGGAGGATGTTTGAGAACCTACGAAGTAATGTTCATCGCGGCGCCCAACACCGTCGAAGATGATCTCCGCAAGCTGAGCACCCAACTCGAGTCGGTCGTCACCGAACTCGGTGGGAAGATCACCAAGCTCGAAAGCCTCGGACGACGCAAGCTCGCCTATCCAATCAACAAATTCGACGAAGGCGTCTATACGCTACTGAACATCGAGGGCAGTGGCAAAGAGATTGCCGAAGTCGAACGCCGCTTGCGCGTCACTGACATTGTCATTCGTCACATCACCGTGCGGACCGATGAGGACTTGCAACGAGCTGAAAAGCTCAGATCACAACGCAAGATCCAGACGACGCGATCGCCGGATACACAGATCGACCTCGACCTCGATGGCGATGACGATGTCTAACGAGTTGATTGCGCGCGGCGGGAATCCTCCGGCGCATCTTTGAGAAGGGAATCAGGACTATGCCAAGATATGAGCGGTCAGGAAATGATAGAGGCGAGCGGATGGGCGGTGGTCGTCCGATGGGTGGCGGCGGGCGCCGACGCCGGTCGTGCCGACTTTGTGCGGAGAAGATCGATTACATCGATTACAAAGATGTGAAGATGCTGCAGGCTTTCGTTCCGGAGCGAGGCAAGATCATGCCGAGACGCATCTCGGGCACCTGCGCATTGCACCAGCGCAAGCTTGCCGAGGCAATCAAACGAGCACGCAATATCGCGTTTCTGCCCTATACGACCCACTAATCGAGTCGTTTTGTTGAGGAGTTGAACATGGCAATCATGGAACTTTTGCTGAGAGAAGATGTCGAGAACCTGGGCTCGCGTGGCGATCTCGTCAAAGTCAAAGCGGGCTTTGGCCGAAATTACCTGCTTCCCCAGGGTCTGGCGATTCAGGCGACGCCGTCCAATATCAAACAGATCGAGATGCAGCGGCGCAACTTTTTGAAAAAAGCGGCAGTCGAACGCGATGCTGCGACCGGGCAGGCGGATCTACTGGCCGGGCTGACCCTTCAGTTCGTTCGCAAAGTCGGCGACCATGGCCTCCTTTATGGATCCGTGACGTCGATGGATATTACCGAGGAGTTGACCGCCAAAGGTTATGAAATTGAACGCAAGCGCATCCAGCTGCGTGATCCAATCAAGGAGCCAGGTGAATATGAGGTTCCAATCAAGCTTCATCGCGATGTCACCGCCACGCTGAAAGTGGTGGTTAGCAAAGAAGCAGCAGAGGCTGTCTAGCGAGGACCAACTTTTTTCGGGCAAATTCGGGATTTCGCTCGACAGCAAGTCCCCGGAGCTTGTCAGTCCCTAACCATGCGAATAAGATGAATGGCGGAGTTTCGACTCCGCCATTTGTCGTTTTAATGGCCCCAACAACCGGCGATATCATACCCGAATAGAGTTTCAACAGCGGAAAGGTCGAGCGAGCACCTCATGGCAAGGTCTTTTCCCTCAAGCGATTACACCCTCGAGAAGGGGTTGCCAAGCAGCCTCGAGGCCGAAAGGGCCATCCTCGGCGCAATCCTCCTCGACAATGGAATGGTCAATCAGGCTGCTGAAAGGCTCAAACGCGAGGACTTTTTTCTCGACTCACATCGCCGCATCTACGATCAGATGCTTCAGCTCTCTGAGCAGGGGCGCAGGATCGATCCAATCACACTTCAGGAAGAGCTTCGACGCGCCGGCGATCTCGATCTGATCGGCGGCCCTGCCTACATCGGCGCGCTCTTCGATGGCTTGCCGCGCTTTACCAACATCGAGAACTACACCCGGATCGTTAAGGACAAGTCGATACTTCGAAAGCTGATCACCGCATCGAACCAGATCATGGCTACGTGTTTCGATGATGAGGAAGAGGCGACGAAGATTCTCGATAATGCCGAACGAGCCATTCTCGCAATCGGTGAAGAACGTATTCGTGAAGGGTTTGTGCGCGTCAGTGAGGTCGCGAAAAAGCAGCTCGAACATCTCGAGGAAGCGGCGCTCCACGATTCGCATGTCACCGGGATCAGCACTGGCTTCAGCGATCTGGATTTTAAGACCTCGGGGCTGCAGCGGGGCGACTTGATCATCATCGCCGCCCGCCCGAGTATGGGCAAGACGGCCTTCAGTCTGAACATCGCCCAGAATGCCGCGCTCAAGGAACAGCGCAATGGCCGAAAGGCTGTGGTCGGTGTTTTCTCACTCGAGATGAGCAAGGAACAGCTGGTCAATCGTTTGTTATGTTCGCACGCGCGTGTCGATGCGCACCGCATGCGCGGTGGAAAATTGATCAGGGATGACTGGAAGAAACTCGGCCACGCAGTCTCGGACCTGGCCGACGCCGACATCTTTCTCGATGACACACCGGGGATCTCGGTGCTTGAAATGCGCGCAAAGTCACGCCGATTGAAGAATGAGCAGAAGGGGCTGGAC
>JBDTUW010000245.1:0-6430 GCA_040007555.1 Acidobacteriota bacterium
CATGTTCCGCCGCTCCGTCCAGCGAACATAGCCGATCGGGTAGTCGATTCCGCCCTCTTCATATTGTGGATCGTACCGCCCTGGACCGTAAGAGCGAGAGAGGCGCAGTTGCAGTTCCTTCTCAAAATAGGGCTTGCGCGGAATGTCCATTCCCACGGCGCCAACCATTGAAATAATGGCGCGATCACGCGCGATCGTTGCGGCGAGTTCGATCGGATCGTTGGTTTCAGCGGCGGCGGTAACGATGACAGAGTCGGCGCCGAACCCGTCAGTCAATTCGAGGACGGCAGCCTCTACTGAGTCGTTGCGCGCGATCGCCAAATCCGCCCCGAGACTGCGCGCGAGTTCTACCTTGGAGATATCCAGGTCGATACCAATGACACGACAACCGGCAGCCTTCAGCATTTGAATGGTTATCTGCCCCAATAATCCAAGACCGATGACGGCGGCGGTTTCACCCAGCTTCGCTTCTGCCGTCCGAATTCCCTGCAATGCGATCGCCCCCAGGGTCACAAAGGCAGCTTCATCGAAAGTCACCCCATCGGGTATCCGGACTGCGAGGTTCTTCGGTACAAAGACTGTTTCAGCATGTGACGCGTAGTTCATGCCAGCGCATGCAACTCGTTCGCCGACACGAAAGTCGTCAACGCCCTTGCCCACCTCTTTGACGATACCGGCGCAGCTATACCCGAGAGCGATTGGCGCGTCGAGTCGCGCCTGGACGGTCCTGAAGGTGCTGAGGAAGCCGTCACGGCGTACTTTGGTGATGACTTGTCTGACCAGGTCGGGCCGCTGTCGTGCCTTTCCGAGAAGCGACTTCTGCGCCAGATCGATGACCATCTTCTCGGTTCCCGCGCTGACCAGAGATGCGGCGTTGAGCACCAGAATACCGCCGGCCTTGACGACGGTTTCCGGCACATCGTCAACCTTGAGCGCTCCCGATCGAAAGCTTTGAATAACCTGCTTCATTCTTGTGTCTTCTACCAGGTTGGTTCTGGTGACCCGGCGACTGCGCCTAAACCGCACTCTGCACTGTCGTCAGATTTCTTTCCAGTGTCCTGGTCATGTACTTTCGATACCACGTATCGAAGATCAGCACCGCAAACAGCTCGTAGGCGTTATCGCGTCGTCCTCGTCTGTGTTCCTCGCGAAGGTGCATGATGTACTCGTAGCTGAAGATTCCCTCCTGCTCGATGTACGTCTGCGGCATTCTTTCGTCGAAGTATCGATCGAGTTTTGTCCGCATCCAGGCGCCAAGCGGTACGTTGAAGCCTTTCTTTGGCAGCAGCTGGTTCTCGATGGGAATCAGGTCGGCGAAGGCATTCCTCATGATCGCCTTGCTCTGATTGCCTCGAAGCTTCATGGAAAACGGAATCCGAAACGCGAGCTCAACGACGCGCGGATCGAGATATGGTACCCGCAACTCGAGAGACGAAGCCATACTCATCTTATCCGAATACTCAAGAAGATTGTCCGGCAGGAATGTCTCAACATCCAGAAATGAATACCGGTTGCCTGAATCGAAGTTCGAGGGAATCGCGGCCAGATGCTCGGCGAGCACGCGATGCGAGGGTAGTAGCGCTCCGTTCCGTCGTGCCAATAAACGTGTTTTTCGCTCCTCATCCAGGTAGTACACCCAGCGCATGTACTGGCGCGCCGGATCGCGATCAATACCATCGAGCAGCGCGCGCACCCGGTGCAATCGCCGATCAGCGAAATCATCCGGCCACAGCGATGTCAGCGACAAACCCGCCTGCGCCGCGAATCTCGGTACAAATCGTAGCCAGCGCGCTGCCTGAACGGCCCGGTAGCGGGGATAGCCACCGAATAGCTCATCGCCGCCCGCTCCCGAAAGCGCAACCGTCACCGAACGTCGTGTCTCTCTTGAGAGCAGATAAGTCAGATACAGAGTCGCGTTGCCGAACGGCTGATCGAAATACTCAACCAGATCGAGCATCTCTTCGGGGTGCGAAAGATCGACCGTCAACTCCGAGTGCGCAGTTCCAAACCGGGCGGAGATGCGTCGCGCTTCACGGCGCTCGTCGTAGTAATCCATTCCCGGCTCATCAAAGAGAACGGTGAAGGTCTCCACCGGCCGGCTCGATCGCTCCGCCATGAGTCCGACGATGACGTTGGAATCGATTCCTCCAGAAAGAAAAGCGCCAAGCGGCACGTCGCTGATCATCTGCTTCTCGACGGCATCCCCCATCAGCGATCGAAGCTCGCTCGTCAAACTTTGCTCATCGGTCACAGTCTCATTGCCGATGGTCCAGTACTTCTCGAGGGCGACGACACGTCGCGTACGCAGGTCATACTCGAGCCAATGGGCCGGTGGAAGGTGCTGGATGTCGCGATAGATCGTCCGCGGCGCGGGCACAAACAGGTAGGAGAAGAAATCGCTGACGGACTGCCAATCTATCTCGGGCGTGTACTGATCCGATGCGAGAATCGCCTTGATTTCTGAACCGAAGATCAGGCGTCCGCGTTGCTCGGTGTAATAGAGAGGCTTGATACCAATCTGATCGCGAACGAGGAAGAGCCGCTCGCGCGAGAGATCGAGGAGCGCGAAGGCGAACATCCCATTGAGACGCTTGAACGCTTCGACACCCATCTCCCGATAGAGATGGAGAATGACTTCGGTATCGCTTTCAGACGCAAACTGGTGTCGAGCTGGATCGAGTAGCGACTTCAGTTCACGGTAATTGAATATCTCGCCATTGAAGCTGATGATCAGAGCGCCAGTGTCGTCGGCCATCGGCTGTCGCCCGCGCGGCGACAGATCGATGATGCTCAGGCGGCGATGACCAAGATCGATCCCGTGATCGGGAAAGCGAGCAACTGCTCCATAGTCGGGGCCGCGATGAACAAGCGTCGCCGTCATCCGCTCGATGGCGTCCCGATCGCTGCTTCCAACTATCCCGCAGATACCACACATGCTAATTCAAAGTCTCTTCAGCCGCGTCTGCATCATATGTCGTGCAATGCCCCCTTTCGGGGGCGATGTGCTGCGGAGCAGCGCAGAGTTCGTAGTCCCGCCTTTAGGCGGAATGGTCCGGAATCGCAGCATTCCGCCTAAAGGGGGGACTACGAACGGTATTGCCCTCCGCGAAAAATGTTAGAACTCCAGAGACAGGTGTTTACACTTCTATCAGTGCTTCCGGTGCGAGTCGCTGCCCGTTCCGGTTGCCTGCGGATATTCAGGAGGAGTGTAAGGTGGAGAAAGGCCACAGTTTGCCGCACCGCAATGAACCTCGATTTTGGAATCCGGCAGCTTGAATTCCTGGGCCGACGCGACCATCAGCCCGTCCTTTTGCGTTCAAGGACGTCGCGTGCGATTTCAACTCGGTTACTGAAATTCTTCTTGTCGAGGATGTGGCTGATGTGGCCTTCGACTGTCCTCAGGCTGAGGTTGAACTCGGCGGCGATCTCCTTGTTACTCAGTCCCCGGGCCACGGCCTCGCCGATCCGCCACTCGCCATCGGTCAATTCTTCGTCGCGGATCGGCTCCGTTATGGCGGCTTCAGTTTTACCGAAGAGGAGCGCAATCTCGGCGTGCATACTCTCTACCCGTTTGAGGATGTTGGCGACGACGGCGAGCAGTTCGTCCGGCTCGAACGGCTTCATCAGGTAGGCATCCACTCCGGAGCGGAACCCGGCGATGCGGTCGGCGGTCTCGTCTTTCGCCGTCAGGAAGATTATCGGGACGAGCTTTGTACGCGCGGAAGCCCGCAGATTCCGGACTAGCTGATAGCCGTCCATGCCTGGCATCCGAATGTCACTAACGATCAGATCGGGCAGCGACCCGGCAATGCACACGAGGGCTTCCGCGCCCCGGCGCGCGGTCGTTACCTCGTAGCCTTCGGCGCGCAGCGTTTCCGCGACCGCGCGCAGGAGGCCCGGATCGTCATCCACGACTAACAATCGTCTGCCCATGTTCCCCTTCCTCACTGGTTATCTGGCGTCCACTTTCGTCATCCCACACCGGTAAATGAAGGATGAATGTGCTGCCATGCCCGACCTCACTTTCGACGCTGATGCGTCCGCCCATCTGCTCGATAACGTTGCGCGCCAGGTAAAGGCCGAGACCGATGCCGGGCACTTCTTCCAATTCCGGCAACGCGGCGGCCAGCGCGCCGTCGGCGGCTACCGGTGCAGGGCGACCACGGTGGAACTTATCGAAGAGGATCGGAAAGTCTTTGGCCGGAATGCCGCGTCCATTGTCGGTCACGCTGATTTCCACTTCATTACCAGCCCGGCGCGCGCCGAGCGTGATGCGTCCGCCGTCGGGCGTGTACTTGATGGCGTTATCAACCAAGCTGCCAACCACCCGGCGCAGGGCCTTCTGACAGGCGCGGATCGTGGTCAGCCCCGCCCCCTGCGTGATCACCAGTTGGTGGCGGCGGAACTCAGCGGCGCGGCTCTGCGATTTCAGGCAGGAGAGCAAAAGTTCCGCCGTGTCCACCCGCCCGAGGCTCAGTTCAAAGGCTCCCGCCTCAATGCGCGACAGGTCCAGCAAGTTGAGCACGAGGTCAATCTGCCGGTCACACTCTACCGCAATCGTTTCCAGATACTCGCGCTGCTTGCTCTCATCCAGCCCGCCGCGCAGAAGCAACCGCGTAAGCGCCTTGATCGTTGTCAGAGGCGTGCGCAGCTCGTGCGAGGCATTACTGACGAACTCCGACTTGAGCCGGTCCAGTTCGTTGAGCCGCTTCTCCCGCTCCTCAATTCGGTCGGCCATGGCATTGAAGGCGATTACGAGTTGGGCCAGCTTGGGCCCCATCTCGATTGGCGCTCGCGCAGAGAGATTGCCTTCACTGAAGGCGCGGGCGGCGAGGCTCAGGCGGTCAAGCGGGTGCGTAATGCTGCGCGAGATCAACAGCGCCGCAGTGACGGCACAGAGCAGCGCCAGCAAGCCGAAACCCGCCATTCGCGTGATCTGCCGTCTGGCGGGGTCGTACAAGGTCGCGCTCGGCACGCCTACCGTCATGACGTATTCGGTTGTCCCCACCCGCGCCACGCCATAAACGCGCTCAACGTTATCGAGCACGCTCTTCACGACCGCCACAGCCGTGCGCCGGGTGCCGAGCGCTGTGAACAGCGCGGAACCGCCGACGCCAGCTCCCAGGAATAACGACGGAGACTGGCTGCGATAGATGATGCGCCGCTGTGAATCGAGTAGAGTAATAAGCGCGCGGTCAGGCAATTGGAGGTCACGGAATAATCCCTGCAGTGCTTTTCCATCAACCCTCGCAACCACCGCCCCCCCGACAGCCACAGGCACAGCCACGGCCAGCACATACTGTCCTTCACCCCGTGTCCAGTCGGTTTCGACCGCCGTTTCCCCGTGCTGCACTTCCGCTGTCAGCTTCTCGGCCAGCGCCGGCGCAAGCCCTTCGGCGTCCTCGGGGTGTGACAACACTACCTTGCCGTGCCCGTTGATAATACGAATGTCAATCCAGTGTGGCCTGGGGGCTGTTACAAAACGCAGGTAGTTCGCCATGGATGTATTGCCGGGAGCATGCCCGCCGGAAATCCCGGCGACCGTCAATAGCGGCTGCTGCTGTGTATCAAGCCACCGTTCGAAGACGACCGCCGCCAACTCAGCCTGCTGCTCCATGGCATCATTGAGTTGCTGCTGTTTGGCTCCCCACACCCCCCACAGCGCGACGAGGCTGACCAACAACAACGGAACCACCGTGCCAATCGCCAACATCAATAATCGCCCACGGATGCCCACCGATGCACCCCTCCTTCGGTTCTTGTGTCGCGTATGAATTCTATCCGAATCGATCAGGATGGCGCGGACGAGTTTCACCCCTGCCACCTGATTTTCAGTGTTCACGCTTGAGCGGAGTTATTCCATCAGAGCGTCGCACGTCGAGCGGTTCAGCAGCGGCGCGTCCCCCAGCATCCTGCCGACACCCAGTGCGACCGATGAAAGCGCATTCTCACCAACCGTCACGGGCAGACCAGTTTCATCCATCAAACGCCGATCCAAATTCCTGAGCAGCGCCGTACCGCCGGTAATAACGATCCCACGATCAACCAGGTCGTGCGACAACTCGGGCGGGACGTGCGCCAGTGCTTCACGGACAGCGCGAGTGATAGTGTTCAGCGGGCCGGTCAGTGCCTCGCGCACTTCCTCATCGGTAATGGTAATTGTCCTGGGCGCGCCTTCCATGATGCTCCTGCCACTGACTGCCGCCGAGAGTGGTGCTGGCAGCGGCAATGCCGAACCCATCTCAATCTTAATCCGCTCCGCCGTCAGCCTTCCGATCAGCAACTTGTGCCTGCGCTTGATGTACTCGATGATCGCTTCGTCCAGGCTCCGGCCAGCGATCCTGACCTCATGCGCGTAAACGATCCCCGAGAGCGAGAGCACGGCAATGTCGGTTGTCCCACCCCCAAGATCAACCACCATGCTGCCGCA
>JBDTUW010000246.1:0-6419 GCA_040007555.1 Acidobacteriota bacterium
GTGGAAGAAGCTCCGGGTGTTGAGGTGGTCGAATGATCAGTCTCGCGAATCTTCTCGGTGAGTTCAAGAAGTGGCTCGATGGCGAAGAGGCTGCCGCGATGGAGCATGAGCCTCCGCGGGCGCGTCGGGAATGGGAAGAATTTCTCATTTCTGTTGCGCGCGAAATTGAGTCAGTCATGCAACGTGAGATGTTTACGCCACCGGGCGGGCCCACTTATATCCCTCCCGAATACCTCGTCTTTCTCAGCCGAGAGGACGATGCCCAGTGGCAAGGATCGAAGCGGGAGGGTCTTGAACGCGGGCTCAACTATGTGCTCGCCCAGCGCGTTCAGGAACTCCTCGGTAACGATGACGTCCAGACCCGCAGCTTTGCGGTTGAGCTGCGTATTGATGGTGCTCTGGAAAAGGGAAAATTTCGCGTCCAGCCCGTCTGGGATGTGTTGTCGCCAAAGACTGAAGTCCGACCGCGACGGAAGGAATCGCCGGCCGGAGTGCCTTCGACACCCGCGGAAGACGAAGGTGCAAACGAAGCGACGATTGTCAGGCCGCGAGCGCCACTACTCTCGATCACGATTGCCCAGGGAGACGAGAAGCCCGAGACGCGGCATTTTCATCAGAAGCAAGTGACGATCGGGCGTGGTTCCAAGGATTTTCCCGTCGACGTCAAACTCGAGGGTGATCTCGAAATCAGTCGCAAGCAGGCTATCATAGAGAAACGGGAAGACCGGGATTGTGTGCTCTCCTGCGAGGGTCGCAACCCCATCGAGGTCGATGGGCTGGAACTGACTCAGGGGCAGACGATCGAATTGCGCGCGGGTCAAGTAATACGGATCGGACCATATAAAATCTGCCTTCCGGCGGATGAGAAGGTGTCACCCGAAATGCAGAGCGAGAAATCGGAATCGAGGGAGAAGCCGGATGAGACACCGGTCGTCCACCCACAGAGTTAGTCTGCGCTCCAGTCTTGTTTATTTGAGACAAGCCCCCCTTTTTCGGGGCACCCGGTTGCGGATGTCTAATTTGAGTCAGGAGAAGGCATGAATCATTTCCGGAGACCGATCGCGATCCTACTCTTCGTTTTTCTGCTGGCTGGAAATCCATCCGCGACCATTCAGAAACCCGAAGAGCTGGCGAAAAGGCGGTCGTTCGGGGCGCTTGTCGAGCGCTTGTCGGAGCGTGCGGGATATTTTGGTTCGGACAACCTGGTTTCAAACGAGCTCTCCTACCAGCATATCCTCGGCAAACTTGACAGCATGAATCTGACCGGCGGTGCCTATCTTGGCGTGGGCCCGGATCAGAGTTTCACTTATATTGCGCAAATCAAGCCTCGGATCGCGTTCATGATCGACATCAGGCGCGATTGCCTTCTGCAGCACCTCCTCTTTAAGTCGATCTTTCAGATGGCTCGGAATCGGGTCGAGTATCTTTCGCTGCTTTTTGGCCGGCCGCTCCCGCGCGATTTTAAAAAATGGAATACGCGGTCGCTGACGGAACTAGCCGATTACGTTGACCGGACCCCGGCAGACGAGAAGCTGGTCGAACGGACGCGAGTCGAGATTCGCCGCAAGTTGACGACGTTTGGGGTGCCACTTTCGGAGCGGGATATCGAGACTCTTGAAGAGATATATAAGGCCTTCCATCAGTCTGGTCTCGAGGTGAGATATACCATTCGCGATCGCCCGACTGGTCGCTTCTTTCCGGCGTATCGCGAGCTTATCCTCGAACGGGACCTCGATGGTAAGCAGCGCAACTATCTGGCCAAGGAAGAGGATTTCCAGTTTCTCAAGGGAATGCAGGATCGCGACCTGATTGTTCCTGTGACTGGCGATCTGTCGGGAACCAAGGCCGTCCGGGCGATCGGCGAGTACCTCCGAGAAATCAACGAGAAGGTTTCCGCTTTTTATGTGTCGAACGTCGAATTCTACCTCGTCAGGAACGGCAGCTTTGACCGCTTCGTCGAGAATGTGCGGGCGTTGCCCATCGATGAACGCAGTCTTCTGATACGCAGTTATTTCAATTACGCCTATTACACTTCTCAGCATCCTCAGACAATCGACAATTATTTCAGCGTTCAATTACTGCAAACGCTCGAAAGTCTGATCCGCGACCAGAACTCGGGTGGCTATGAAAACTACTACGATCTGGTGACCCGACGTAGCCTCGAACTTCGACCGACGACTCCGTGAATATGACCACGGGAGTGATCAAGGTCCTTCTCATCGAAGACAACCCGTCAGATGCTGGTATCGCCCGCGCGCTGGTCGAGGCTGGTCAGGGGGCATTTATCTGCGAGTGGGTGGATTCGTTGGCGCGCGGAGTGGAGAGACTCGCGGCTGGCGGGGTGGATGTCGTGCTCCTTGACTTTGGTTTACCGGATAGTGAGGGCCTCGCAACGTTTCTCGCAGTGCAGGAAGCGGCGCCCACCGTCGCCGTCGTCGCCTTGACGGGCAGCGGCGACGAGGCGACAGCGCTCACCGCAGTCCAACACGGCGCCCAGGATTATCTTTTTAAGGGATCGGTCAATCGTCACCTGCTGTCGCGCGCGGTGCGCTATGCCGTCGAGCGGAAGCGTTCGCAGGAGGCGTTACAGCGTGCTCACGATGAACTCGAAGACCGGGTCGAGGCTCGCACGGCGGAGCTAAATCGCCTCTACGAGACTGAACGCGAGGCGCGACGTCAGGCGGAGCAACTGCGCGTGGCGAGCGTCGCATTGTCGCACCGGCTGGTGCAGGTGCAGGAGACCGAGCGGCGTGAAATCGCGCGGGAACTTCACGATGAAGTTGGACAGGTTCTGACGGGATTGAAGCTCCTGCTTGAGATGGCCGCGCGGCATGGGGGGACCAAAGGGGACGAAGGGCTCGCGCAGGCACAGACACTGCTCAATGATCTGACCGGACGCGTGCGCGACCTCTCCTTGAACCTGAGGCCCACAGTGTTGGACGACCTGGGCCTGGTGCACGCGCTGGTCTGGCTCCTCGATCGTTACCAGACACAAACGGGTGTGAGTGTCACTTTTACGCAGGCCGGGATTGAGGGGCGTCGATTCACGCCGGAGATCGAAACTGCTGCCTATCGAATCGTGCAGGAAGCGCTGACTAATGTCGCGCGACACGCGGCGGCGGGTGAGGCTCATGTCCATGTCTGGGCATCTGAGGATGTGCTTTCGGTCCAGGTGGAGGATCACGGACGCGGGTTTGATGCGGAATGGAAAACTCTGCGACGCAACTCAGGTGGGTTGGCCGGAATGCATGAGCGCGCGGATTTGCTTGGCGGCCGTCTGACAATCGATTCGGCGTCAGGCCACGGGACGAGCGTTTCGGCAAGTTTTCCACTTAGCTCAGATAGTCAACCTGGAGGCTTCGAGAGGGTATGAAGATCAGCATCGTCCTTGCCGACGATCATCACATCGTGCGTCAGGCGCTTCGTGCATTGCTCTCGAGTGAAGCGGATTTTGAGCTTGTCGGAGAAGCCGGGGACGGTCTGGAGGCGATTCGCGTCGTCGAGCGCCTCAATCCCAGGATACTTGTGCTAGACCTCATGATGCCGCTGCTCAACGGCCTCGAGGTTGCCCGCCAGGTAACACTGAGAACGCGGACCCGCGTGATTGTCCTTTCCATGCACGCCAATGATGCGTATATCTCCGAAGCGCTCAAGAACGGAGCGGCGGGCTACGTGCTCAAAGACTCTCAGTCGTCGGAACTGGTAGCTGCGATTCGTCTGGTGGCGGCTGGGCAACGCTATTTGAGTCCGCCCCTCTCAGAACGTGCGGTGGAACTCTATGGACGGCGCGTCGGTAAGATGCCGGAGGACGCCTATGACACGCTGACTGGCCGAGAGCGCGAGGTGCTGCAACAGGCCGCGGAGGGGCACACGAATGCGCAGATCTCAGAGAAGCTCTTTATCAGTTCCCGAACCACGGAGACGCATCGAGCCAACCTCATGCGAAAACTCAATCTGCAAAATCAAAGCGAATTGATCCGCTACGCCGTCAAACGGGGAATCATCTCCCTGGGTGATTAAGTCCTTCCCACCCCGCGCGCGTTTTTAGCCGGGTTTTTCAGCAGAGGCGACAATCACGGTTCCAGAACGCAGCGGCTCCTCTTTCGAGGTTGGCTGGGGCGCACAGACCGGAATAAAGACTGTAAAAGTGCTGCCTTTCCCCAATTCGCTTGTCACCGATACCCGGCCACTGTGAGCTTCGACGATATGTTTGACCAGTGAAAGACCCAGTCCACTTCCTTTCACGTCATGAACGAGCCCGGTGCCGACGCGGTGAAAGCGTTCGAATATCTTCTCGCGTTCGCCGGCGGGAATACCAATTCCATGGTCGCTGACCGCGATCGTCAGGTGATCGAACTTTTGTCCGAGTCGAACAGTGATTTCCCGGGATGTGCCCGAATACTTAACCGCGTTGTCGAGCAGATTGACGATCACCTGGCCAATAGCTTCGGGGTCAATCAGCGCTCTCGGAAGTGGTGTCTCCGAACTCTCCACCCGTAGTTTGAACGAACCCTGCTGAAGGCGTACTGAGAACGTCTTGAGTGTCTCGAGAACGACCTCAGTCATATCGGCTTCGGTGCAATGATAGCTTTTCTGGCCCGATTCGATGCGCGAGAAGTCGAGGATGTTGTTGATCAGCTGAGTCAGTCGTCGACTCTCTGTTTCAATGAACTCCCCATAATCGCGAACCCTGACCGGATCCTTGACGTGGCCGAGCCGCTGAAGTTCGCCAAAGACCCGAATTGAAGAGAGCGGCGTCCGCAATTCGTGCGAGACGTTGGAAACGAAGTCCGTCTTCATCTGCGAGAGCTTCATTTCCCTCGAGGCGGCGCGCAACGCAAAGACGATTCCCCCGATGATGATCCCTGTCATTAACAACGTCAGCGAAAGGTTGGTCAGCAGATAACGCCTCCCGACCTGTTCCGTGGTCATGCCCTGTGAACGCGCACCGATGTGCCATCGCGGGAAAACCAGTCCAAACGGAATCTTCATCTCCGCGCGACTCTCCTTAACTTGCTGCGTCGAGGTGACAATTGCGCCCAAATCGTCGTAGACCGCCAAGGTCAGGTCTGAGAACTCTTCGCCGGCAAAGTGATCATTCATTGCCCGCTTGATCAATTCGGGGAGAAAAGACTCGCGAAGAAACTGTTTATCGATGACGAGTCCCGCGACACCCATCAACTGCGATGATTCGTCGGTCACCGGCTTGAGGATGATCGGATTCTCCGGATCGTTGTCGGCAAAGAGGAGAGTATCAGGACTGATCTCGGGTACCTTCGGCATGACTATCGAAGGATTCTTGAGCGCAGCCACATTGCGCCACATGAGAGTCATCCATGGAGCGCCGGCGACAAACGCTGCCCACCCTTCCGCCGCAGGATAGCCCTCGAGCATCGCCTCGGTCTTTGGGTCATACATCGAGAGAATGCGCTTGCCACTCGATTTCGAGACCGTCAAAACAAAATATCGTTTGACGCCGGTCTTTGCCTTCGATTGGAAATGCTGTTTGACAAGTGCGTCGTACTCGGCGAACTCCCCATCAACCGCGACCAGCTCCTGCGCAAAGACTGACTTCGGAAGATCCAGCGCACGGCGCGCGCTCGCTTGATAGAAGCTCTGAATCTCTTCCTCGACAACCGCCAGACGTTTTCCAATTGCCGCCCGGCGCGCAGCCGGAAGCGCTTCGCCCAATTTCGCGAGCGAGCGGTACTGCACGACCAGGTTGACCAGAAGAGCGAGAACAACGACGGCAAGCCCAAGTCCAATGATATGCCGCCTGATGAAGGCCATGCGATTCATACTTCCAAATCCTTGGTTCTGACCTGCGTTTGTTTGGATCGAGGGCAACAAAAACCTATCGCAATAGTGTACGACAAATCTCTGGGAGCTGTTCAGCGGAAATTCAAGATTGAGTGCTCGTAAGGTTGGCAAAGAGGCACCGGAAGATACAGCAATACAAGGAAGAGAGAGAAGTGGCTGGTTTTGTGAATCGGCTAGTCTTCCTCGTACTCAGTCGGGTTCTGTGTTTCCAAAACAATTGGTGCGTCGAAAGAGACAACCCGCGGGACTGCGGAAAGACGCGAAGCCCGCAAGCGAAGCGAGAAGATGGCCACAGATCTTCAGTCCTCTTGCTTCGCACGACATCGTCGCTTTGCCCGAAGGAGCAAGGATTTGATCCCTTTGGATCACGGATCATCGATGAAAGCAATTGTTCTTCACGGCAAGTCGACGGTTCGATCTGGACGGTGCTGGTTGGGGAACCGAAAGACTCACGCGAAGGCCGAGAAGGTCGCGAAAGACGCGACGGGAGGAATTGCTTTCTCTGCGCCTTTTTCTCAACTGTTCGCGTCTTTCGCGACTTTCGCATGAGTCATCCGGTTCCCGTAAAGGGGAGTATTCCTATCAAGCCAGTCTGCAGC
>JBDTUW010000247.1:0-6417 GCA_040007555.1 Acidobacteriota bacterium
CCGCGAAAGTCGCGAAAGACACGAACAAGTAACGGATAGAGAGAAAGCGAGACCGGCAACTATTTGCCTTCCTTCGCGACTTTCGCGGCCTTCGCGTGAGTCTTCCTGTCCCCAACCGGAGTGTTGTTTCTCAGGGGATTCCGCCAGGAAGGCTAATCGCGTCGATTTCTCGTGGCTGCGATTCGCTCACACCAGGCTGGATACTCCTGAGCCAGCAGTTTAGCGGGCGCGGTGCCGTACCACTGATAGCCGTTTCGCCTTTCGGCCTCGATTTCAGCCAAACTATATTTGACGACGCCATCGCGTCCACTGAAGATGGGACGATTGCTTCCGATTTCGTAAAAGCGAGCCCAAAGTGCGGTGGCGCCTGCGTCCTGTACGACGACCCTATCCCGCCCGTTCGGTAGGTCGGCTCCTGTTCGCTGTTCCACGCGAATCCCCGCGAGCTTCACCTTTTCCAGCCAAGCGACAGCATTGTTGATGGCGGCGATAACACTCGAATCTGGATTCTCCTGTCGCATGAGGAAGCGCACGATGCCGACCGTTTCCATGCCGCTCAACGAAATCTTCTCGTACGTACGGGCTGACGCAGGCTCGAAACTCTTCTCATCGTGTTGAGCACACCATGCAGTCGGTCTGCCGTCGATGGTCACCTGGCAGGCGAGAATGCACTCGACTCCCTGACGAACCCCGCGTTCACAGGCGATGCGGCGTCTCTCATCTACAAAACGATACACCGGATGCCGGTGCGCAACAGCATCGAGCAGATCCATGACGTGGATCATCGCGTCATCGTTGAAGGTGATGTGCCGATGATAACCCTCCGGGCGCGGATAGTACTGCGGCCAGCCGCCATTGTCGTATTGCGCCGAGACGAGGTAATCGATCCCACTGAGAGCGCTATCGCGCAAACGCTTTTGGCGCGTGGCACCGAAGACCCTTGCCAGGTAGGCGATTTGGGTCGTGGTCGCAGCATTATCGATGGTGGCGTCGAGATCGTCTTTATGCGCGGCAAGTTCGACGTTCTCCCTGTCACTGAGACCCTGCGCCATATCAATATTCTTGGGCCAGCCACCACTTGCACGCTGATAGCGGATGACATTCCCGGCTATTCGGGTGGCTTCCAGCCCACCGTACCAATCGTCGCTTTGGCTGAGACAATCCTGCCACCTGATTGGATGTTCGCTGCCGGACTGCGCTCTCACCATTGATAGGCATAGCCACAGTGAGACCGTCAGCGTCGACAGGGTGATCACCGCGGTTTTGAGGGAGCAATGCGATCGCTCGCGATTCTTTCTCACTAAGCCCTCCAGCTGGACTGAGACCGGGCATTCACGTCAAAGGCGATCCGAAGAAGATGCAAGAGTACCGCGCTGGCTTTCTGAAGTTCCTCTAGCCCAATGGAGAGGAAAACATAGATACGCTCACCCGCTGCAGGGTGGTGCGCGACGAGACACGGTGCGCGAAAGAAGGGCTCGCGTCGTCCGCGGCAACGTCAGACGCAAATATCGAGCTTGACGCCATCGACTTCCCAATCGCCCCCCGGCTTGCGGCACGGCCAAAGCGGTTCCTTCATCTTCGCTTCCCACGTCGCAAGTTCCTTCTTGAGCGCTTCGACGATCTTTGGGAACTGGCTGGCGAGATTGGTGTGCTCGCCGACGTCTTTCGAGAGGTCGAACAACCAGTATTGATCGCCGCCCTTGAAGAGCTTCCAGTTGCCCTTGCGAACGGCGGCATTCGAGCCGTTCCGCCAGCAGAGTACATCGTGCAGCGTACCGCGCTTCTGACCCGTCAGGTATGGCATCAGATTGACGCCGTCGTACGGGCGGTCGGCCAGCATTTTGGCTTCCGAGAGCGCAGCGAAGGTTGGGAAAAGATCGAGCGTCGAGACCGTCCTGTCTTCGGTCATTCCCGCCTTTAACTTACCCGGATATTGCATCGCGAAGGGAACGCGAAATCCGCCTTCAAGATGCGTCAGTTTTCCATATCGCAGTGGATCATTGGTGCAGGCACCCGTATACGTCGCACATCCATTATCACTGGCAAAGACCACGAGAGTGTCCTTCTCGAGGCCGTTTTCGCGGAGCGTATTGAGAATCGCTCCGACGGCATCGTCGAGGGCACTCACCATCGCCGCATATATACGACGTTTTTCGTCCTTGATATTCGGGAAGCGGTCAAGGTACTTCGCTGTTGCCTGCAACGGAGTGTGCGGCGCATTGAAGGGAGCGTAGAGAAAGAACGACTCGCCCTTATGGCGCTCGATGTAGCTGGTTGCTTCGCGCGCGAACGCTTCTGTCAGATACTCGTTCTCGATGACCGGAAGCAGATTTCGTAAGACGGGGTTCTGCGCCGAACGCGGCCAGACAAAGGCTCCCTCGCCTTCCACGGTGGCAGTCATGACACCGGGGCTCTTCGGATCGATGTAGGTATTGGCGCCAAAGAGAAAGCCGAAATACTCATCAAAGCCGCGTTGCGTCGGGTGAAACTTCTCGTGCATGCCGAGATGCCACTTCCCTACCATGCCCGTGGCGTAGCCGGAACTCTTCAACATCTGGGCAACTGTGATCTCCGTCGTTGGAAGGCCCATCTCCTTGTTGGTGAGGGCTCGCTGCAGGGCACCGGCATTGAACTCAAACCCGAAACGATGTTGATAACGACCTGTCAGGAGACCCGCCCTTGAGGGACTACAGACCGGTGAAGTGACGTACGCATTGGTAAACTTCACACCATTCTTTGCGATCGAATCGATGTTTGGTGTGGGAATACTCTTGCAGCTGTACATACTCACATCGCAGACGCCCATGTCGTCCGCAAGAATGAGCACAATATTTGGCCTGCGCGTGGCTGCGCGGCCACTCGTACCGGTGGCTCTTTGTGCAGACGCGTCCGACACGCCCGCGAGTGTCGCTGCAAGCACGATAACGGTCACAAACAAACCCTTGTTCTGATTCACTACTATCTCCTTCGTTTGCAACTCACCTGTCGATTGGCAGTTTTGAATAGCGATCTCTCAGGACACTACTCTCTTTTTTGCCCTGTCAACTCGACTCAGTGGCCGGAAGAGGCGATTGATCGCGGATGTCCATTGGGCAATATCTCGCACGGATTCAAGCCTGTCTACCATCTCGATGACCTGTTTCCGACCGGCCTCGGTCAGGCGATCTCGAGTCAGGGACGCGAATTTCTCGAGGCGCCTGTCAAGCGCCTCAGGTTCGGGCTTCTTCCCTCGGCTGTACTTGAATGGGGCCTCAACGGTACGACCATTGCGCAGCACGAGCCGGATCGCATAGTCGGATTGCTCGGGCACTTCCTCATACCCAACGCGCGATGCAAGCTCAAGAACACTCTTGTCACGCAAGGATTCCTCGGTGAAGTCGTAGACCGAAGCGGAGCCCCGATGAAGATACAGTGCGATCGCGAAGTTCATATTCAACTGTGCGCCGACAATCGTTTGCGGCGGCTCGAAGTGGAGGATCTTCTGCACAAAGGGCCCTTCCTTCGGCCATTCCCTGATAACCACGAACTTCTCGACATCGGCCACCTTGATCTTTTCCCGCTTGTATACCGGATCAAGTGCATCGAGAAACGGGCCGATTGAGGACGAGCAGGACGTGAACTTGGGATAAACAAAGAGCGGACCCTCGAATTGCCCGAAGTCTCGCTTCATTGCCTGGTAGTCCATCGGTCGTCCAGTGCCGCGCAGATAACTGGGCAGAAGGCCGCTCGGCCCCTCGACGATGTGAGATGGGCCTTTCCATCCTTTCGCGGCCAGCATCGCAACTTCGACGCCGAACCGCGCTGCTCGAGCAACGTGCAATTTCTTGTCCTCGGTCTGATCGAAGTAGTATTGAAAGAGACCGCCGCCTCCTGCAATTCCAAGCGTCAGCGCCGAGAGCGTTTCCTCCGCCGTCAGCTTCATGAGTTTCGCAGTCGCGGCAGCCGACCCGCCGCCTCCGACGACACTTGATGGCATGAAACCAAGGCCTTGAAGCCGATCCAACGGAGCCGCCAGGCGTCCATTGACAGAATAGGCAATAGCGGTCGCCAGTATCAGCTCGCGACCCGTCGCGCGTTTGTGGTCAGCCACCGACAGAGGTGCGGGAAGACTCACACAGGACGGCCGGTAGTTGCTTCGGAAGTCACTATCGTCAATCTCGTTTCCATGAATCAGATACGCGTTGCAGGCAGTAGCCGTCTCAAGCGGCAACTTTGCACCAGTGCCCCACACCGTTGCCTCTCCTGGCCCGGCGATCTTCAATGGCCGATCAAGAAACGTGGCCGAATCCTTAAGCGTCGACGTATGTGCGATGACTCCAATGTTGTCAAGGATGCAGAGCTTGGTGCGTCTGACAACCTCCGCACTCAGGTCCTCGTATCGAGCCGCGGCAATTATGTCGGCCCATACCTTGGCGACGCTCTCACGGTCATCTTCGCGGACCGCACCAACAAGAGCGGAGCCACCTAGCCAGGATGTCGAGAATGCAGCACCGGCACGATAAAGCATCTCGCGTCGCGTGAAACCCTTTTCTATACGAACCATTTCTCTGCTCACGCCTTCAGCCCTCGGATGCCGGTGCTGGATCTTGGATTCCATACGTGATGACAATCCAAAAGCCAAAACTCAAAAGCCACACTTCACTTTGGGTTCTTTTTCTCATAGGTCTCATCGAGTCCAGGCAGAAAATACGGCCCGCCCGCGGCCATCTGCCCTTTGAGAAAGATGACGCTGCTTGTGATAGTGAGGCTCTGACGCAGGTCGAGTGCGGCCTTACACTTGTCCCAATCGGGTCCGTTCCCTCCCAGGCTCACCGCATCGCGGGTCGCCTTCCAATGATCGACACTCGCATAACGCGTTGAGAGATACACCTCATCAAAGTCCTTGCTCGCCTGTGGGCCACCGTCGACACCTTCAGGCGTGACCACCTGCCACATACCTATCACTCTCGCGCCAATCTTTTCAAAGTACGGCCACACACCCTCGACGCTCGCGCGAAGAAACTGATCAAATGAACCTTTCCTGATCTTGAAGTAGCGAAGCGTAATGACCTCCTCACTCAGTCTTGCCGCACCATTTCGCACGGGTCGAGGCTTCTCTGATGGTGCAGGCTGAGTGAGCCTCCCTGAGAATGTCCTGTCCTGCGCCCCATTTGTCGCGGTGCCGGTTTGACCGTTGGCCGAAATACTCAAGATCAGGAAAAACACCACAATTGATAGCAGTTGCACTGTGCTACTGCCGGCCGGCCTTGTCATCTCTCACCACCCCTTGGAATCACCATTTGGAAAACACTGGAAACGTCGCGCAAACGTGTATGATTTGCGTCTGCAATTCGTCAACTGCACTCCTCCAAACAGAGTCTGAGTGGAGAGCCCGAAGCTGAGTGACATCCATTACGGCTTACCTTCCGCCTGCTTGCGCAGCGGCGCGAGTTGCTTGCGAAGAGCTTCAGCCTGTGGGTCAGGCGGCGGCGGATTCAGCACGCGCGCGAGGAATTCCAGTGCTTCCAACGTGCGCGGGCGCAGGGTCCGGCCGACATGATCGGCTCCTCGTACCAGATGATACTCATGCGCGATTCGTTGATCCCACAGAAGTCGGTGCATGAACTCGGTGGCTTCGTGCAGGAGGTAGGCGTCCTCATCTCCGGCATCGAGATAGATTTCGATCCCGGATGAACGAATCTTTTCCGCGCGAGCGAGGGCAATTGCGGCAGGGTTGTTTGCCTCCCAGTAGACTTCATCGAAAGGTTTGCCAAAGATCTTCTCCATCAGCTCCTGCCCGCGCCAGAATCGATTCCTCGGCGGAACGTCCTTCCATCTTACTGCGGGATCAATCCCGGGCTCGAGCGCCGCGAGGGCGGCAAACTTCTCGGGATATTTGAGCCCCATCCTGAGTGCCCCCAGACCTCCCATGGAAATTCCAAAAAGAAAGGTCGCTCGTCGCTCGCGGGTGACGTTGTAGGTCGCCCGAAGATGGGCAAGAAACTCCGTCACGATAAATGTCTCCCACTTTTGGGAGCCATCCTTGTAGTCCATATAAAACGATCTGGTGACGCTTGGCGTGACAACGACCATTAGCGGGAGCGTTCCGGCTTTCCATCCATCTTCGATGATCGGGCGCAATCGTTCGAGAAAGGTCCTGTCGCCGTTGCCCCCATGCAGGAGGAGCAGAAGCGGCAGAGGCTCCTTCGCGCCGTCATAGCCATCCGGCAAAAGCACGGCGAACTCAACCGGGAGCGGCAGGAGCTTACTGTCGACCTTGGCATTGAGAAGCTGGGTTGCTGAGGCGCTCACGGTGAGACAGAGGAGCGCGAGCAATGAGCGAAGAAGAAAATGGAAATGGCGGCTCAGCATACGTTCTCCTTAGAAACACTCCGGTTGGGGAACACGAAGACTCACGCGAAGGTCGCGAAAGACGCG